>JAJDNT010000216.1 GCA_022340515.1 Deltaproteobacteria bacterium | reverse complement strand
TGGACGGCTGGCGAGGTTTGTTCTCATTGATGCAACAAAAACAATATAAATTCAAAAAGTTAGAGGGACGACCCACCCGCCCTCAGTGGGCGGAGCTATGACAAAGTTTATTGTTCGTGCCTTGAGAGGAGGGATTCATGGAATTTAACAGATCCAATACAGAAATAATGGACGAGTTCAAAAAGAGACGATTACGTCAGATCATGGCGGTAGGCCCAATTATACTAGCATTTATTGCCTTTCTCTCAGTTGAGGGCAACCCAACCGGTATTTTCGGGCTGTCGCCGAACGTTGTTTTAGGCATTTCCTTTGCTCTAATCATTTCTGTATTGATATTTTCCCTTTTTAATTGGCGCTGCCCATCTTGTAATAAATATCTTGGCAAAGCCATAAATCCAAAATTCTGTGCCAAATGCGGGGTTCAATTGAGGTGAGAGAAGATTAACCACTTCCTGCAGACGGCCCAATTCGGCTTGCTCGGCTCGCTCAGGGCCGCTGAGCTCGGTCGTTAGAAAGTGTATTGGGAAAAAGCGGTTCTATATAATCACGTTGAAGCCATTAGCATAATAGGTTTCGGGTAATGCCAACTTTTATGGCTACCATAATTGCAACGGCCCTTGCGTGGCTTGTTCAGCATGCTTTATTTGGCATAGGGTCTGTGCCGGTAAAAGCCTTTCTTGGTTTTATCGTTTGGCTGGTGGCTTTTTATTTCGCCAAACGGTTTTTATCACAACTTCGTCCCGGCGACTAGGCTTCCATCTGCGGGCGTTGTTTTGAGCGATGCATGAATGACATGTTCATCGCTAGGGAAAGTAACATCCCTCATGAAACAGGTTGTGCCGAACCTCCTCAGGACCTCTTAGACGTTTCTAATCACTCGCTGCAGTCGGATCCGCCTGCGGCGGACCGCTTAGCCCCGCCTTTAGGCAAACACACCGGCAGAAAGGAGATAGACAATGAACTTCAGGATACACGTAAGTCTCGCAATGATGATCTTTCTGGCCTTGCTGATAAGTATTACCACGGGCTGCGGAAATTCTGGCGGTGACGGACCCTCCCTGGAGGATATCCCTCGTTATCCTAACGCAACCGAAGGGGAGTCCATGGAACAATCCAGCCCTGGTGGTTTTGTGCGTGGAAGTCTTGCGCAGTTTACTACCACCGACGCCTTCGAAGACGTCGTAGACTTCTATGCCAATGCTTTAAATGAGTACGATCCACAGTTTATATCCCATACATCCGAACTGGGGCGTCAAACTGCTATTTCTATCCCACAGAAGAAGGGCATGATATCTGTAGCAATTCAGGAGTTTACTGCAGAAGAAAAAGTGAATATTACTTTCATGGCAGTAGGAAGATGAGATCCACCTTCGCTGCTTGCCGCCTCCATGAGCAGCATAACAAGTCATGACAGTGGCATTTTCCTTCAGTAGGCTTTGGATAATCCACTTGATTCCAAAGTCAAGCATCGAATTCAGGGAGATATAAATAAAGGATGACGACATCCTTCATCTTTTACACCCTAAGTTGGAGCCTTGCATGCCTGGCTGCAATCTTTCTCATGTTTGGCCATCGAAGCACCATCGAATTATTCCAGTCGCGGTATTGGCAATTCCTGCTGCAAGACTGGAAAATTGCCAGCTTTTTACTCGCCGCCGTCGGGTTAATTGTCATCGCACCTTACACTGGTGACCCCACCTGGGATTATGTCGACGCATCATTCATGTCTATACTGACATTCGCTACTGCACCCTGGGCTGTTGGGACCCTATATCTGGCTATCCGCGGAAAGGCTAAGGCCGCCAAGGTCTATGTGGCCGTTTGTATCTGGATGTTCTCGGCCAGTTGGTCCTATGATGTTTATCTCATACTAAGAGACGGCGGTTATCCAGATACCTGGTTGCCAAATATATTTGCTTCTTCGGTTCTCTATGTTTCCGCCGGCCTTCTTTGGAATCTAGAATGGAAAGAGGGGAGAGGAGTGATTTTCGGATTCATGGAACCTGGCTGGCCCAAGGTAAGTGATAATCGAGTATTTCTTAAGATAGTATGGTTTGCGCTACCATTTATGATTTTAGCGGCGGCGATGATCACTGCCTTTCTTTTTTAGTCGATTCCGAGCAAAGTCGAAGCATCCATGGGCTGCTGAGACCCGCCGTTAGATAGTTTTGATTAAAATACTCCATAAACGATGAGGTGAATTTATGTTAAGGAAAAACTCTATCTTCAAAGGATCTATTTTAATTTTAGCGCTATTACTGGCAGCAAACTTTGGCCTTGCCCAGGATGAAGCAGGGGAGACTGCTGAAAAGCTGATGATCTGGCAATTAGAGGCTGTAAAAGATGGAGATTACCAGCGATTTATTGAACATGGGAATAAAGCCTTCAAGGAGTTCATGGACGAATATTATTTCGATACTATCAAACTGCAAAGGGGAGCAAAAATAGCAAAAGGTTACAAGCTGGAATATCTTGGCACCATAAGAAGAATTGGTATGCGAGAGCTTTTGTGGAAGATATATATCAATGGTGATAAGTATGAGCTTCTAGGAAGCTTGAGTCTTTCTCACGGCAAAGTGGTTGGCTTTAATGTAGATTAGTCTTCTGGCATTCAACTAGTCGCTGTAGCCGGATTCGCCTACGGCGGACTGCTGAGCTCGGCGGTTATATGAACCATGACTTTTAAAGGAGGTAGACCTATGAAAATGTTAAACTGGATTTTTCTTTCTTTATTTATTGCCATTTATGTTACTACCCCTTCTTATGCCTCAGACTATCCAAAGATAGTAACAAGTGCACTAGAAACATACAAAAGAACTGGATTCGATGAAGCCTTCAAAATATGGATGAATGGTTCACCGTTGGAAAATGACAAAACTTCATTAATGAATGTGAGAGGCGGAATGACTCAAGTCGAAACCATTTATGGAAAGATGATAGGTTATGAATTGTTAAAATCTTATCAGATTTCTTCAGCGACTATTCGAACGTACGTGGTACTTTTTTATGAAAAGGGACCACTATTCATGTATCTCGATTGTTACAAGTCTCCAAAGGGATGGATAATTCCCGAACTCCAATTTCATACACAAGCCCAGGTGATATTACCAAAAGAACTCCTCTTTAATAAGTAGTTTTCATCTAGCCACTCGCTGCCGGTCCCCTTCCACAAGGCTCAGGGCCGCTGAGCTCGGCAGTTAGATTCCAAGGGAGGAAACATTATGACACTTGTAATAATTCGCAAGGCCCTAGCTTGGTGTGCTGTAATAAACATAGGATTTCTGCTGTGGTGGTTTTTGTTTTTTGTTCTGGCCCACGATTGGACTTACAGGTTTCATAGTAAATGGTTCAAGTTATCTGTCGAGGAATTCGATACCATTCACTATAAATGCATGGCCCTTTTCAAAATAAGCATATTCGTGTTCAACCTGGTACCCTATTTCGCCTTGCGTATTGTTGGTTGAGCCTGGCCGTGAGTTGCATGGGACAGAAGGGCTATGGAACAATCTTTAAAGCGACGTCTTCTCACTGAACTGCTCGCCCTCGGTGTGCTCACCATCATTTTCCTCGTTGCCTTTCCAAAGCGCTCTATCTACATTGATGTTCTGCTTGCTATTTTCGCCCTCTCCGTTATTGCCGCAAACGCTTCATTCACCAAGAACTCCGTCTGGGCTCAGTTTCCACCAAGGGACGATCAACAGACCCGAGTAAGACGATCCTACGCTCTGGCTGGCGCCTTCACAATCCCTGCGATTCTTGCCTTCGGTGTAATAGGACTTTCTTTTGGTTACAGGGAATTAGGCTGGCAAGGAGGTTGGACTCGGTTGTTAAACTCGCATCTTCTTGTAGCTTTCTTAGTGTACCTACCATGGGCTTTACTGCAGCAGTTCCTCTTTCAGTTCTATCTTCTTGGGCGGTTGCTCTCTCTTTTACCGACTCCTGTCGCCGTATTCGCCACTGGGGTGGCATATTCATTAGTTCACCTTCCCGAAATCGGTGTCGCTCTTGCCGCCGCTCCGGCGGGAATCTTCTGGACTTTTCTCTACCGTCGCTATCGAGTTCTATTCCCTCTGGGTCTCTCTCACGCCTTACTCGGTGCTACCCTTTACTACTGGGTTTATGGGCAGGATCTTCTCATGGCCTGGAAAGATGTCTTTCAGTGATTCCTTAGCAAAATGAGATTATCATGCCTGAGCTTGAGCGATTAAGTGGTTAGAGCTTTTGTAGGCAGGGCAGCTTGTGCTCAGCCCTTAAGGGTAAAGATAAAAATGGAACATGATGGCCAGTAAGATTTATGAGTTAAACAGGACTTAGGGGCCGGATCGCAACACGGAATTTTTTTATGTATGACGTGGCTATCATAGGAGGAGGACCAGGGGGTGCCACCCTAGCCAGGCTCATTGGCGAAAGCTACAGAGTCCTTTTGGTTGACAAGAGAGAGTATGCTGATACCTCTGGGACCTTTTCCGCAAGAAAATGCTGCGGCGGACTCTTGGCCCCGGATGCCCAAAGGATGCTGTCCAAACTGGGTCTGGGTCTGCCTAAAAGCGTTTTGGAGGAGCCTCAACTTTTCGTTGTTAAGGCAACAGATATCCAACGAGGATTAGAAAGCTATTATCAACGTCACTATATCAACATGGACAGGCAAAAATTCGATTGTTGGTTGTTATCCCTCATTCCGTCAGGTGTTGATCTAAGGTTAAATTGTCGCCTCAAGTCATATTCATCAGAAAATAACTTTTTCAAACTTACACTTGCTCAACATGGCAAAACCTATGTGGAAAAGACGAGAATCCTGGTGGGAGCTGACGGGGCTATTTCAAAAGTACGTCTCCAGATGTCAGCAAGAAACCCTTTGCCGAAAAAATATTTCGCCATACAAGAATGGGTCGATGGTGCCGACAATTTGCCTTACTTCACTTCTCTATTTGATCCAGAAATCACTGATTATTACTGCTGGACCATACCAAAAGGTGAGCACTTGATAATCGGGGCAGCACTGCACCCAAAGCAAAACATAGCTGAAAAGTTTGATCTTTTGAAAAACAAGCTCAGAAGTTGCGGCTTCCATTTCGGCCAGACAATATGGAGAGAGGGGGCTTTTGTCCTCAGGCCTGTCAAGACAAGACAATTATTTACCGGCGAGAAAGGAATTGCCTTGATAGGCGAGGCTGCAGGCTGGATAAGTCCAAGTTCTGCAGAGGGGCTCAGCTATGCCTTTAGAAGTGCCCTTTTGCTGGCAGAATCCCTGCGCTCAACCCCCCATGGTTTCGAGAAGCGCTACTATGAAAAGACCAGGGCACTGAGAAGGAACATCTTTATTAAAAATCTGAAGTCTCACTTCATTTTCAATCCCAGTTTGAGAAGCGCGGTAATGAGATCTGGTCTACAGAGTGTAAAAATTTATAGACCATGACCCAAAATACTATTGAAAAATCACTCAATTGGTTTCGAAGATTACCTGGACTGTCTCTTCGAGAGTGATCTCACCGACCTCGACTGGCGTTCTGGCTGCTGCGGCCATGGCCTCCATCCTGAAAAGAGGTGCAGGGCCGCGAGGTGTATAGCTGAGTTTTACAATTCTCTTTATTGTAAGCCCGGCTGCCTTGGCAAGATCTGCCGCGACATCTTTGGCTTGTTTCACCGCCAGAACCGCAGCTTCCTTCCTCAATTTTTCCTCACTGTCAGTACTGAATGTGAGGCTCCCGATACGACTCACCCCTGCTTTAGATGCTTCATCTATAAAAATCCCAACCTGGTCGATTTCTTTTGTTTCCACGATCACCGTATTCGTAACCCGATAACCCCTGGGTTGAAACCTGTTGTCTTTGTCGTATATGGGCGTCAGGGAAAAACCTGATGTCTTTATTTTGATTTTTTGTCCCCCCATATCTTTCAGAGCATTTAATAGCTGGCTAGTTTGCTTGGCATTTTCTCGCACTGCCTGCTGAGCCTTTGTACTGTTCGTTTCCACTGCAAATGTCACGGTGGCGACGTTAGGCATGGTCATGACCCGTGCCTTCCCCACCACCTCAATTGTGGACGATTCGGGTTCTTCTTTGGCATAGGTCAATTGAGCAAGGGCCAAAGAAAGGCAGATGACAAAAAGGATGAAGCTGAATTTTCTCTTCATTGAGATTCTCCTCACTAGACTGGATGTTTCATAAATCCGCCGTTGGTTCAGAATGACGTTGTCGGACTACCCACTTAAGTGAATTATAGCTGGTGCCAAACTAAAAGTTAAATAGGTCGAGATTAGTCATTACTATCAAAATATTGATGAGAGTAAAAGGAAAAGGAACAGGGGGTCATCACCCCCTGTCATAAACTGGAAGCTGTGATTAGTGGATCATTTCCGAAAAGTCTGTTACTAAAACCCTATCTCCAACATATGAGGGTTCATAGGTCAGTCTGCTTTTGGCGCAATCTTCCTCCCTGCTTATTCCATAAACGTGCTCCTGCCCGGAACGACCCCGTAGGGTAACCAGGCCAAGGTCCTCTGTGGGTAGCAGCCTCCGGACAAGCTCAGCTGTTTGGGAGCACACCACAATTTCACTATTCAGGTTCTTGTTTGCCATGCTGGACAAGCGAAAGGCAGAATTTGTACAGTCCCCCACCAAGGTCAGGTCGGTAACCCTCCAGCCGTAGTGGGACATGGTGACCTTGCCGGTGGTAATTCCCCACCCCAACCGCAATGATTCCACCGCAGGATTTACCCCGGCTAGTTTAGCCCTTATCTGGTCCACGGTCTGAGCCTGTTTTAAAGCGGTTAAACAAGCCGCCGCAGCCTGATCTTTGCACAGGTGGGATCCATGTTCCCAGAAAGCGTAAACTTCGTCTCCGTTATAGTCTTTAACAGTGCCTTTGTGTTCATGTACGATGGTGCAGAAGGTCTGGATTATTTCTTTCATTAACTCGTATACCCGGTAAGACTCCTCCATCTGGGAAATACTGCAGAAACCTCTGACATCGGCAACCACATTGGTTACTATGACCTCCCTCGGAGTCACCAGGGTTTGGGTTGATTCCATTTCATCATTCTTAGCGCCATCTGCCTGGTATGGACATCTTACCAAGATTTGAGTATCCCCCAGACGCACCACATCGCCATCCTCAAGTGACCTTGCAGATCCTGCTGCCAAACGAACATTATTCACCCAGGTACCATTCTTGCTCAGGTCTCTAATTATTGGCTGAGTCCCGGTCAGGTTAATTTCAACATGATCCCTTGACACGGCAGGATGCTTCAAGATGATTCGCCTAGTGTCATCGATGCCTTTACAGACGCGTCCTATAAAGACCCGGTCAACTATGTCGAGGCGACGCATCTTTTTATTTTCGTCTATCCATTCTAGGTATGTTCTTGGCATGGATTAGATCCTCCCCCCACTTCTCATAAAATCTAGTTGCTTGCATTCTGACTTATCCATAGTGCAGCCGCCATGCCAAGTATGTGGCAAAATGGATGAGTTAATTGTAACTAGCTGATATTTAATCTTTTTTAACTACGATGATCTCTGAGTCGGGGGTTGGAAGGTAGAACTTTTTATGGAGAAATCGCTAAGTTAGTTGGCATGTTTTTAGAGCATCCATAAAAATATCAAATATTTTAAAGACTTATATTAGTCAACTAAGTTGGCATCAAAGTGTCAACTAATTTGGCAACTATTTTTATTGTAGCCGGGAAATCTCTAAGCGAACCGTACCACCGCCAGTAATCTCGCAAGGATCTAGACATTGGACGTAAGCTTCCTTTGAATCTCTACGGGAAAGGCCAATCTCCTTAGCCTCGACGCCTTTGGCTAGGGCCACATAGTATGGAAGAACCGAGGCCAACGAGTGCATGCAGACGATGTCTGTTTCCTCGGGGTCAAGGATGTATCCATCCCTGAGAGTTATTTTGTTGCCTATCTCATAGACAGGACATTTACCCTTGATTTCCACAACCTTTAAGATCAGTTTCATTAACCACCCCCGGGGTTTCTGTCCACAAAGGGGTCAAGTCCACCTTTGACTCTTGTTTTGCAGACAAGAGTTAAACGTATATTTGACCCCTTTTTTGTTAGTCAGACTTCTCGCCCATACACCGCATCAATCAACTTCCTTCTTTCCGCGTTAGGACAGTGGTCCAGTTCAGAAGTCAGACATGCTTGGTGTAATGGCATTTTTTCATCTGGATATCGACAGAGGAAAATTCCATCCACTTCTTCAGACCTATTAGCTAGTGGGATTTCTCTAGATTTGATCAGTAGTTTAGCTTTCGCATAGCGGCAGCGTGCATCACTAGCCGGGTATGTTTTGGCAAAGCAGTACTTCCGCACGAACGATAGCTCTTGAGACAAAGTCTTGTGGTGCCCTTTTCTCATTTTTATCCCCCTTTCTTAGACAGCAGTTCTAAGGCTCTGCCTCAAATGACTTGCTCAGCATAACCATATCATCTAGGAGGCTCAAAGGGCTGTCTTGATTCAATTTGCAGTGCTTCCATAATTGCTAGCCGGTGGCACATGTCACAGAGAAAGTAATCCCCCCAAGGAACAAAGTATTCTCTTCTACCCTGCTCCACATAGGAATAGCTGGCTTCACAATTAGCACACTGCGCCTGAGAGTTAGTTTTCATTTTTACCCCTTCTTCCTTTCTTTGGATTTACCTTGGGAGACCAGGGGTGAAAGCAATTGTCGTTGGTGAATGTTCTCTAACGAGGAGAATGGAGCATAATCTCGAGGCAAGACAAGCAAGTTTATTAGGTCCAGGTGGAGATCAGTCTTCTGCGTACAAGGCCTGAATATGATTCGGATCTATGAGAGCTAGGAGTTCTTCCGGATATTCACTTTCATTGAGTTGGTAAATCCATGTCTTAGTGCCCTCCACAACCCTTGCATGTTCATAGGTTAACTCTAAACCGTTTCTTAGTATTACTCTGATCTTTTTGCTCATGTGGATTCCGCCATATTTACGGTGGAAAAAGATAAACTTTCTTTGAGTGGCCATGTGTTATTGCCTCATTTTATGGGCAACTTTTATGCCAAGTTTACAAGCCCCGGAGTACGACTTCTCTTAAGCATCTAAGAGCTTAATATAACGTGATCTTTTTGTGCCAAAAATGCACGGCTCCCCGGAGAATCTCCCAGATGATTTACTGAAATTTGCTAACTAAGTTAGCAAATTTTCCAGTAAATAAAAAAATGTGTGTATTTCTAGATAATTATGTAATGTAAACTTGGTTAGCAGGCTGCGCTAACTTGGTTGGCAAAAAAGTGGTGTATGAAAGCAAGGTTAATTGCCTAGGATGGGCTAGATTTATCGTCCCTTGACCAGACGAGAGAGAATGACGGGTATGGGGATGGGCCGATTTCTGATCAGCCGATTGAGGAAAATCACCAGTCCCGAGACAACAATTGTTCCCAAGTCTCGAAAGGCTCCAAAAAGAACAGATTCTATTATTTCTCTCCAGCTGCTGTGGCCATCGCTCAGATTTAACTCAAGGGGCCACCAGAATGAAACCGGAGAGTTTGTCAGCAAAGCGTCCGCCACCACATGAGAAAGGACAAGGAGAAAACAAAGCAAAGGACTTATCCTCGGAATTTTCGACCAGCACCTCCAACCGTTAGATGCAATAAAAGCTATAAACAAGGCAAACAAAAAACTGTGAGTCGGACCGCGATGGAAGAAATTGCCGTTCCCGTTCACAGCAAGTCCAATTAAAACGTCCATGTCAGGCAAGTTGGTCAGAACGATGATAAAGGTGAGGGTTTTCCAGAGATGCCCGCTGTTATTAGATTTGGAATAGATATCATGAACGGCTAGACCAACGGCTGTATGTCCCAAGGGCAAGGGCATGGAGGAGCACCTCAAATCTACAATTTTAAATCTAAAATCATCGATTGAAATGGTCACCTCTGTAACAATAACCATGCCACCGCCCATTCACTTAATAAATAATTCATTATTACAACTATATAGGCTATTGTTAGATCTGCTAGGTAAGAAGGATTTCTGGGAATTTACCGCATTAAAGTGGGAAAAGAATTGCTAATTATGGACGTTTTTTTGCTACTGTCAGCCGATTATTTAGCAGGGCAGCAAGGGTAGCATGTGCTACACTTGATACACAAACGATTTAGGTTTTCGGATTTCGGATTATACATCCCACAATCCGCAATTCAAAATGCCAAAGCCGAGGTGTGCCATGGCAACCATTAATCTCAGAGACGTCCCAGATGAATTGCACCGGAAGGCAAAAGTCAGAGCAGCAATGGAAGGGGTCTCATTGAAGCAACTAATACTCAGGCTTCTACAAGAGTACCTGGAGGGGGTCTGCTAGATACCTAGCATTCCCTTTTTAAGACTCTTTTGGGCAGGCTTATCACATAGCCATATACCGAACAAGGCTTGTTTAAAGGTGAGTCCTTCTATTCGGGACTTGAAATCACTATTCTTGTACACCTCTAATCCCTTACCGGGCAAATAAACTAAGTCAAAAATATCATTTTCCTCTATCTTCTCTTTAAAAACAGAGATGAATTTTTCTATCTGGCCCTTGATTGGTTCTGTGTTACCCTTCGTGGCATTTTCAAAACCTTCTCTAGTTGCATCTTCCATTTTTTTGCTGGTAATCAAGGAAGAGATAATATGAAGCCTGATAGCCATTGGTTTATCAGCTTCTATGATCTCCTGCGGATTATTGCTCTTATTTTCAAGATAGAGGCCGCCTACATAGAGATCCATGAAAAACTTGCTGCGCACACCTGCACCGTTCAAGATGAGCCTGCTCTTGGCAACCTCAAGCGATTCTGGCAGGTTAACACCTTCAATCTCTTTAGCGTTACACACTGGAGCCATGATAATAAGGGTCAATATCAGCGGAATTATGTTTTTTCTAAACATTTTTTACTCTCCCCTATACCCTCTTCAGAAAAACCCGGTGTTTTTTCGGGAAGGTATTCTCCTATTCTTTTTTCTTGCCTTTTTCAGCCAGTTCTTTTTCTATTGCAGCCTGGAATCCGGCGAAACTTCTATCCCTCAACAGCCTTCCATTAATAAAGATAGTTGGGATTCCTCGCACTCCAGCTTCTTGCCCGTCCCTTAAATCTTTCTCTACTATTGCATTTATTTCGGGGCTTTTCATATCTTGATCCAACTTGGCCGTATCCAAACCCAATTGCTGGGCAATTTCTTGAATCTTTTCTTCACTTAGCCGGCTGTAATTCTTGTAAAGCTCATCGTGAAATTCCCAAAACTTACCTTGCCTGTCAGCTGCCAGTGCAGCCACAGCAGCCTGCCGGGCAAATTTGTGATTTGGAAGAGGAAAGTTTTTTATGGCCAGTTTGACCACCTTCGGGTAGGTCTCGAACACCTGTTCGAGTAGAGGCGAAAGCCTTGCACAGTAAGGTCACTGAAAATCGCTGAAAACTGCTATTACTACCGGAGCATCTGCCGGCCCTTTGAAAGGAGCATTGGAAAGGTCGATATCTTTAATAAAGTCTAGGAGCAGTATTTGAACTTGCTTATTCTTTTTGCTGACAAGAAGAATTACATCTTCCCACGGTCCAACTTTAATGGAATCCACCTGGTTTCCCACAGAAACCTTGTCCTCTAGTTTGCCATCTACCGAGTAGATGAGAATGTTTCCTTGGTCGGTTAACACATATAAATACTTTCCGTTGAGAGAAGCAGCCAAATCAAGAGGGGGACTTTCCAGATTCAAGGTTTTTTTCACATCCCCTTCCACCGCTCCGTTGACCGGGCAGGACAAGGCCAAGAAAACTAACGCTATTAGCAACAAAACAGCGGATCGATTTTTCATTCTAGGTCCTTTGTCATCCTTACCTGTTTGCTAACCACAGAGTATTGCTCTCCTTGGTAACCAAGGAAAAAACATCAGAACTCGTATTTGAACAAACTCAAAAACACGCCTCCAGATGGCGTAGGTATATACCCCATCTCCAGGGAGGTGGTTTTATATCCGACTCCAACGGTGGGGAACACCGCAGGCGCAAGCCCTTTTACGTTTATAGCCGCGTTGTTCCCGTACCCATAGAGAATCCCTGCATACACATTTCCCTGGTAAAAAAAATTCTGGCTTTCCTTGATAGCGTACTTATTGGTGCTGAATCTCTTGCCACCAAAGTATGTTGGGTCGTCCCAGGTGTTTACATATCTAGATACCACATAATTATCATAGGAGGCGACGACCATCCTGAGGTTCTCATTGGGGTCGTCCGATTGGTCAACGTGCCGTGCAAATACGGCAACCATTAAAGACATTTCGCGGGAATCCGACTTTTCGGAAGAATCCGGCATCTTATCATAGGAGAGGTCGAGCATTTTGTCATTTACCTCACGGTCGTCCGACTTCTCCACCTGCCTTGCATACAAACTATCTTCGGGGGACGAATCTTTAGAAGCCGCTTCAGCAGAAGAACTAGCCCCTATCACTGGCATGGGCAGCAGGAAAAGTCCCACAACCGCCAGATAGCCCAACAGTCTTGCCAAGTTTCCCCCCTGTGAGATTAAAGAATTGGCAAAACGCGCTCCATCAGCGACACCGGCTACCTTTACCCCTTTCCAGATACTCTCCGATCCGGAGAAGGTTATCACAAACTGGGCAAAATATGAAAGGGGAAACACTGTCTCTAATATGGAAACCCTTAGACAACCGTAATCGAATTCTTGCCAAGCTTTTTACTGCTGTACAGGGATCCATCAGCCATCTGCAGTAGCTCCCTCATGTCTGCCGCGTCTCTCGGATAGTTTGCAATGCCGCAGCTAACCGTTATTTTGATCTCAAACCCCTCTGCTTGGAGAAAACGGTAATGGGAAACCTCTTTTTGGACATCTTTCATTTTCTCGAGTGCCGACTGCTTGTCCTGAGCCGGCATTATGACCACATATTCATCACCACCGTAGCGAACGAGGCGATCGTCACAATCCAGTTGAGAAGCAATAACTGCGGCCACTTCTCTGAGCATCTTACTACCCATAAGGTGTCCGTAAGTGTCTACCACTTTTTTGAAATCGTCCAAATCCAGAAATGCCAGGGAAACAACCTGATCTTGCTGGAGCAATTTGGCCAAGTAATCGTGGAGAAAACGGGTGTTATAGAAGCCTGTTACGTCATCGGTTATGGCAAGAGCTTGAATTCTCATGTGGTTGCGGGCGTTGGTTATGGCGATAGAGACGTAATCTGCGAGAAAAGAAAGCACGGGCATGGAACTTTCGTCAAAAAGCATAGGATCTTCAGGATTGACAATCTCAATAGCACCAATAACTGAGTCTTGCACTTTTAAAGGAAGGCAAATGAGAGATTTGGTGGTAAAGCCGGTCATGTCATCTACCCGTTTACTAAAGCGGGGGTCGTGTTGAGCGTCTTCGGGCACCAGTATAGGTTCACCTGTAAGTGCAGCAGTGCCCACTATTCCCTCGCCAAGCTTCATTCGCGTATTGGCAAGCATTTCCCTTTCCAATCCTACTACTAACTCGAAGCACAGTTCCTGGGTCTCAGGGTCCAGTAGATATAAGGTCCAGTTCTTTGCTCTTATTAGTTCACTGATCCGCTGTATGATTATTTTGAGGATCTGCTCCATGTTGAGAGTTGAAGTTATCGCTTTGCCGATCTCAACGCAGGTCAGTAACTTTTTGTCGTGGGTTAACATTGCTTAAATTGACTCCTTTATTGATGTACCACAGGTGCAAGGAGGCTACCTGGGAATAGGGCTGAAAACAAAGAAAAGCCGGCGATAGCTCACGGACTGAGCTTTGGTTAGGGTCTACTTTGGCAAAACCGACTGAGGGTTGTCAAGCCTATAGAAAAACACGAAGGCGACGAAGAAGATCAAGAGGACAAAGCAAAGAGCATGGGGCCAAGGTTAGAACGTTGCAATGTCATTTGGCTTCGCCGTCATTGAGTCAGTTGGACTAAAGCCCGTCATTAGGTTTTTTCAACGCTATAAGGAAGGTTAAATATAAATGACAGCGAAGCTTAATCACCTAATGAGCATAAATGACGCCGGAGGCATGATGACAGCGAAACATGCTGACAGCCACGTTAGTGGTTTTATAAAGGCTAGCCAGTGGCGGCCCACTCATCTTTTCTCACAGCTGATTCAAGGAGTAACTGAATGGCATTTATATCTTGCACAACTAAGTCGTCGAATTCCACTAGGCAATCTTGATAGTGAAAATCACCTTCAGTCCACCCTAGGAGGTCAAAAACCACCTCTCGAACCTGCTGATGAATAAGCTCTTTCAAAGTGTCTTCGTTGAGATATCCCAAGGCCAAAAGCATCTCTCCCACTCTCTTGCCGGCTTTTTTCGCCTTGTCTAAGACCTGCAGGAGGGCCTCAGCGGATATGAGGCCTTTGTGATAGAGGATCTGTCCCAACTGAAGGCCTGGTTGTCCGCTTCCTGCAATGATCTTACCTTCTTTTAAACAGATGGCTCTTCTCTTATCACCATTGGTGAACTGCAGGATACCGGTTTTATTGTCTGAGGAGAGGATTTGCAGAATAGTAGACAGGCCAATTGATTTTAAATTTCCTTTGAAGTCAAGGGCAACTACGTTCTTTGATGAATTGAAGGGATTCCACACTGTCTGGCGGTCAGCATAATCTCTTGTGTTCCAGGCCTTTATCGCCTCTTTTTCACTCTCTTTTATTGGACCACTGGTGCCGCACCAGCACACAACTGAGTAGTAGTTTTGGGAATCTGGGATTGTTTTCAAACAAACTCTGTCAGCTTCATGCTCAGCTGAACCGCAGAAAGGGCAGGGTCTTAAACTCTCTTTCAGATCGGTCATTTTGTACCTCCGACTGAAAAGCCTTTATTGGATCCTTCAGTCCAAAACTTGACTTTTGTGAGTTGAGAGCCATCCTCCCCCCTAAAAACTTCTTTGGCCTCAATGAGCACATTACTTTTTCTGCATATATGAAAAAACTGTGCCATGGTTGGCAACTTAGAGTTTTATATATTAATGTCATGTGCTTATCTGTTAAAATCGTTCCCGGGCTAGAACAGATGTGCTTTGCCTTGGAGTCAAAGTTTGTTAAAAAGTTGCCACTTTTTGGGAAAATATTTATCCACCCCCCGCAGCAAAGGAAGGCCGTTCTTTAGATCTTCATCTGCATCTGGGGAATCCGGTGTTTTGGGCGGGCCTGAGTTTTCTGAGGTTTCAGTGTTCAGGTTTCAGGTTTCAGCGTTTTTGTTTGTTCTTCTTGATCCGCCTGCGGCGGAAAACCTGACACCCGACATCTCGGCATATGGCGGTTAAGAGCCATCGGGCTCGCGCCATATTTCAAGGATGGTTAGATCATCAGTGGCTTCTCCATGGCCTCGCCAAGCTCTGACCTCATCCAATAGCTTGCTTCCCCACGGAGGACCCTTGGTTGTTTTTAGGTATTGGGGCAAACGGTTGCTGCCGAAGAACTCATCTCTGTCATTCTGCGCTTCAGTAACCCCGTCAGTTATGAACATCATGGATTGACCAGGTTCTAGGATGATTTCCTTAGAGTAATAATCAGGCTTAGGTATAACCCCTAGAGGTATTCCTCTCAACTCAGGAAGCTTTCCCAGACCCTTTCCGCCCAGCCACAGGGGAAATAAATGTCCGCCCCGGACGAGTTGCATTCTCCCGTTTTCTGGCCAATATCTTCCCATAACAATAGTGGCGAAAAAGCCTTCCTTGGCCAGGAGAGAGTACATAGCACTGTTTACATTCTCGAGAATCTCGTCAACCTCTTTGTCCATTAGAGCCTCGCTTCTGATCCTTGCCCACAAGGCTACCATTATCAAGGCTGCGGGAAGTCCTTTGCCACAGACATCAGCCACATAGGTTAGCCAGCTGCCGTCGGCCATGGGAATGAGATCATATAGATCACCACCAACAAAAGCAGCTGGCAGTGACACAGCCCAAACCTTGCTGCCACCTGACATCTCGGGGCATTGTGGACAAAACTGCGCTTGTATTTGAGATGCCGCTTCTAGTTCAATTTGCAATTTTTGTTGCTTGAGTTGGGTCTGGAGAAGCCTAGATCTTATAATGGCCACACCGGCCAGCTGGGCAAAGCTGTCCAAAATTTCTTCATCCTCCGTATCGAAACAAGGTCTGCCCTTCGAGTTAAGAACCTCAATCACACCCAGAAGTTCCTCGCGGTAGACAATAGGGACACAAAGGAGGGTTCTGGTTTCGAAGCCGGTGTAATGGTCAGCCTTATTGAAGAATCTGGTGTCTCGCTGTACATCTTGGATAATCACAGGCTTACGGTTTACCGCAACCCAGCCGGCGAGTCCTTCGCCCATCTTCAATTCCACGTTACGTTTGAGTATCTGTTCAGTCTCTTCGCCCAAGGCCTCGTTCTTGGCTAGGGCAAATTCGAGAACGTCAGCTGCTGAGTTGTAGAGCAAGATAGAGGATGCTTCGGCACCGGTGACTTCCTGAGCCAAGTCCAGAAGCTGGGGGAGCAAATCATCCAAAGACTCTATATGTGCCAGAGACTGATTTGCCTTGACAAGATTTTTTAGCCGCTTGGAAAGATTGACATCGTCGGCAGGATAGCCTTCCATACTTTAGGAAAATCCTTTTTAAAAATTAGCAGTCAAGAACGAAAGTTTGTGGTGCATACATAAATGATAGACAAATTTTCCAGGGCTCGCTAGGCTAGAGTCCATCAGATGATATTCGGATTGGCCAGGGGGATACAGGGCAGACTTGCAGTCTTGTCTGTATCCCTTAATTGAATCTCTGTCCGATTAAAGCGTTGAATGATTCAACATACCATAGGGAAGTGGTGCCAGTCAAAAGAGACAGGTAATCTCTAAAACAAAGCAATTTCTCTCGGGTCGCAAAGTCGTTGGAGGTTTGGGCAGCGAAAAGTTAGCCGGTGTAAACCAGGTTAGCATGAAGGCGTCAACTTGTTTGACTGAGAATGTGGTGAGGGTTTGAGAGACTGGCCAAGGGAGATTTAAAACTGTGGATTGCTAATTTTAGCCTAGTACCCGTATCTTTGCATCTTCTTCATTAGCCCATACCGGCTTAACCCTAGTTCCCCGGCAACTCTTGTTCTGTTGCCACCATGTTTTTCGAGGGCTTGTGTCAGCACGGACTTTTCCAGGGCTTCAACCATCTCTTTGAGACTACCCTTGATTTTAACGTCAGGGCTAATCGTCATAGATTTTTTTGCTATTTTTTCTGAAAGATGTGAGACTTCAATTAATCCTACATCCTGTGCCAGCGCCACCGCCCTTTCAATTTCGTTTTCCAGCTCTCTTACGTTGCCTGGAAAGGTATAGTTTTCAAGGCAGTGCAAAGTCTCTGCGCTCAACCTCTTAGTGGATCTGTCGATTTTTTGGCTATATTTTTTGGCGAAGTGGTCGGCGAGAAGACGAATGTCACCAGTTCTCTCCCGTAGCGGTGGAACTTTCACAGTAAATACATTTAGACGGTAAAGGAGATCCTCTCTGAAATTCCCCTTCCTCACCTCCTCTTCCAAATTCTTGTTGGTTGCGGAAATAACTCGGGTATTCACCCTCTTGTGATAGTCAGCTCCCAATGGCCGTATCTCGCCATCTTGCAGAACTCGCAAAAGACTGGTCTGCATCACCGGCGACATTTCCCCTACTTCATCAAGAAAGATTGTTCCGCCGTCTGCAATTTCAAAAAGTCCCTTCTTGTCTGCCACGGCACCAGTAAAGGATCCTTTCTTGTGACCAAAGAGTTCACTGGTGAGTAGAGTTTCCGGAATACCTCCGCAGTTTTGTGAGACGAAGGCTCTGTTTTTTCTGGGGCTGTTATAGTGAATGCATCGGGCAATTAGTTCTTTTCCCGTTCCTGTTTCTCCCTCAATCAATACTGTTATGTCCAAATCTATGACTTTTTCGCACAATTTGAACAAGTCAATCATTACCTTACTACTGCCGATTATCTCGTCAAAAGTAGAACGTTTCTCGATCTCTTGTCTAAGAAGAATGTTTTCTTCTGTAGTGTGCCTAAGCAGTTTATCCTTTTCCTTCTCTACATCCTGCAATTCCTTGTATGCCTCTTCTAGTTCCGCATACATCCGGGCATTATCTAAAGCCATGGCTATTATGGGCGCCAAGGTGGTGACAAAAGTGACGTCTTCTTGGTCAAAAATTCCTTTCTTCTTATTAAGAACCTCAAGAACGCCAATAGCTTTGTCTTTCTTGTGCAAGGGTGCAGCTATCATCGAAGTGGTCTTAAAACCGGTGGAATAGTCGATCTCCTTGTAATGGCGAGGATCCTTGTCAATACTAGAGACTAATTCAGCTTTTCCACTCTTGAACACCCCACCTGCAATGCCTTTATCCGCAGGAAAGCGAATTTCTTTCAACTTAGTCACTAACCCATTGGGATCACTCTCTGCCCAACAAAAGACAAATTCGTCCTTTGGGGCGTCATGTAAAATCACCGAGACTCCTTCCGCCTCCATGACCTCTTTAATTTGTTTGATTATATGCAAAACCAGATCGTCTATATTTATGTATTGATAGAGAGATTGGCTTATGTCCCAAAGCGTTTTGATTACACCAGCTTCAAAGCTAACTGGACCATGACTGTCCTTTTTGGTTTTTCTCTTTCTCGTCATGAAAAATACCTCAGGGACTTTATGCTAGCACTCCAAAATCGATCTTCATATTTACCGGCAAAACTATTGAACTCTGGCCCCAGCCCTCTTAGCTGGAGACTCAGCCGTTTTTCTAAACCACCAGGGCTATACCGTATAGACTGCCCATATGGGCTCCTTGATCCGCAAGATGAATGGCAAACCAGGGCCATAACCTGCTGATCTTCATCTTCTCTGGGTCCCTGCCCCTACCTGATATCCAACCTATGACCTCTGAACGTTTCACATGTATCCTACCAGGACCGTATAGCCTAACTTCCGTTCTACACCTTAAAAAATCTATGGTGAAGTGCAGGGTTAGAACCAGAAGTGCCCCTTTTAACCAGAGCTTCCCCCAGATGAGAAGAAACAGCCCAGCGAAGAGAGCATGAACCGTGCTATGGTAGCCGATTGCCAGAAGTTGATCCCACAGCCCCTGACTTCTCTTGCGAACAGCAAGACTGTAGGAAGTAAAAACCGCATCCCCCATCACGTGTGACATGAGCAGGAGGAAGAAGGTGCTAAGAGTCATACCACTGACCAGTGCACGGAGTGCTGTTGTTTGGGTGAAAGGTGGAGTTTCTAAAAGTGGACGGAGGGTTGATCTTGCTCAGATGCGCTTCAGCTTTGCCGTTATTATTTCAAACTCTTGGTAAATTCCTCCACTTGCTTCTCAAGCTTAGTGAGAACGGTTTTGACCTTGTTCAAGACATCTACTGCATTCTGGTCATCCACTGCAGCTATGTCGATTCCGCTCACAGCCTCTCCTATCTCAGTCACAGCCTCACCAAGAAGGTTATTTAGCTGCTCAGCGGCTTCCAGTTGTTTCTGGAACAAAATAATATCTTGAACTGTAAGCTTGCGCTCTGACAAGGTTGGGTCCCTCTCTTGCTTAAGTTGAATTGTCCGGTCTCGATGGAGTGTACATTAACACAGATAAGTAGAATTGGTCAAAAGAGATCTGGCCAGCCCGGAAATATCATGAATTTTCGTCGGGAGACCGTGAAGATGGGCGGGCCGCCAGGTAACCGCAGGGGGTTGAACTCGAGGCGTACCTAAATGGCACGTCGCAGGGTGCGCTTGTCCTGAGCTTATGGAAGGAACACCCGAAGACGCCTGGAAGGCCGGCCATATCCCCGGTCGCAGCAGACGATTCATGGTATGTCCGGACTAATCTCCATCCAGAACTTCTCTTACAACATTTAACATCTGCCTGATGTCGTAGGGCTTGCTAACAAAGCCTTTGGCTCCGTTTTTCAAGATTTCTCTGGTGGGTCCATCGGGGGAGTAGCCACTGGCAATGGCCACCCTCACCTCATGGTTTAATTTCAGAAGCTCGCTAAGGCAGCGTTTGCCTCCCATGCCTGGCATTATTAGGTCTAGAATTACCAGTCCAATCCTCTGGTTCTCTTCTCGGAAGAGCTGCAGAGCGCTCTCGCCGTCAGCCGCCGTGAGAACTGTGTAGCCAAATTCCTTAAGGATCTGAGAGCCAAGGATGCGAATTGGTTCCTCGTCATCCACCAAAAGAATGGTCTCTGTGCCCCCTTGAGCGGCGGCTAGCGGTTCCTCTCTTGTAACGATTTTTTCCTCACACTCTATGGTGGGAAAATAAATCCTGAAGGTAGTGCCCTCATCTGGTTCACTGCGGCAAGTTATGTGACCCTTGTGGCTTTTTACGATTCCATAAACTGTGGCGAGACCAAGGCCTGTACCTTTGCCGGTTTCTTTGGTTGTATAAAAGGGTTCAAAGATGTGCTCCAAGGTCTCTTTGTTCATGCCGTGACCAGTATCTGATACTTTAAGCCGGGCATATCCACCTGGTCGGGCTTGGGGATGGCTCAGGCAGTAATTCTCATCCAGAGTTACATTGGCCGTTTCTACAATGAACTTACCCCCCTCTGGCATGGCATCTTTGGCATTTACCGCTAAATTCATCAAGATTTGCTCCACCTGGCCAGGGTCTGCCTCGACGATTTTGAGGTCTTTGGCCAGATGGAACTCCATCTGGATCATCTTGGGAATGGTCCTCTCTAGCAACAGTTTTACACTCTCCACTTCATGGTTCAGATCGATGGGCCGCAGTTCACTTGCTACTTTTCGACTGAAGGTTAGTAATTGTTGAGTGAGGTCCGCCCCTCTCTCGGCGGCACGAATAATTTGCCTGAGTTCTCGCTGATCAGACTCGTCCTCACCTTTTCTCATTTGGAGCAACTGGGCATAGCCCTGAACTGCTTGCAACAGGTTGTTGAAATCATGGGCAATGCCGCCGGCAAGAGTGCCCACGGCTTCCATCTTCTGAGCTTGGCGAAGTTGGGCCTGCATCTTTTCTCTTTCCATCTCTGCGTCCCTGCGCTCGCTAATGTCCCGGGCGAAAGCGCAGTTGTATTCCTTGCGCTCAAATTCTAGATAATTAACCGTTATCTCAACCGGGAAAATCTTTCCCTCTTTACTTCTGTGCCGAGACTCTATTATGAAACAGCCACGCTCTTTGATTTGCTTCCAATGTTCTTGCCAAGCCACTTCTGGAAAGTTAGGGTCGATGTCATGTACTGTCATGGAGAGCAGCTCTTCCCGAGAGTAACCCAGAGATGAGCAGGCTGCATCATTTACAAAGATAAATCTCGCATCAGATCCCATCCAGAACACGGCGTCTCCGGCTTTTTCAACGGAGAACTGTGTAAGCCTTAGGGCTTCTTCAACCCTTCTGCGCTCGGAAATCTCAGCCCTCAGTTCGTCATTGATCAGAGAGAGTTCAGCAGTCTTGCCCTTTACCTGTGCCCTCAAGATCAGGCCCGTTCCCAAAAACAACACTATTAATCCCCCTGCCAAGGTCAATAAGGGCGCGAACCATTTTGGTAATGCCCACTGGGCATTCTTGGGTGTCCATTTATCCAGTGACTGGTGGTAAATTGACCTTTTGTCAGCTTTCAAGGGTGCCAGATATTTGTCTATAGTTCGGATTAATTCGCCGTGCTTTTTCTTAGGCACGGCAAAATGGATATCTGCCGGGCTTAGGATGATAGGGCTTCTACTTACATTATAATATCTTTCAGATTCTAAACCATATAACCGATCTACAATTCCAGCATCAACTCTTTTTTCTGCAATTAACTCAAGAATAGCATCATATTCGTAAGCTTCTATAAATCTACATTGGAGCTTGAATTGTTCTGCAAGTTTTCTGAGATTGTTATAATGAATATCGTTGTGAACAACCGCTATTTTTTTATTATCTAAATTAACGATCTGATTTATGTCAGATTTCTTTTGAGTATAGACAATGCCCCAATCTGAAAGTATATTTTCGTAGGTGAAGTCGTACAGCCTATTTCTTGCTCGCGAGTATTCAAGGCCAACCAGTAAATCGATCTCTTGTTTTTCAAGTCTCTCGAGACAATCTGTCAAACTGCCGGGAACATAGTCTATCTTCCACTTCTCTTTGGAGCTGATGTATTCAAGGATATCTATGAGAAAACCTTCTATTTTGCCGTCATTTCCCAAAAATACCATTGGGTAGTTGTCATAGACTCCTACCCTCAAAGGTTTATTAGCTTGAACAGGATGGGGAAGAAAAAGCTGTAAGGCTAAAATACAGAAGAACAGACTTATGGACTTCCTCATGTACCCCTCTTTTAGACGAATGGTGCTGCCCCCGGATTTTTCACCAATCCGGGCAAGACAAACCTCAGCAATATTTTTTGGGTGAGTTTACCTGAAGAGACTTAGCATGTTCCATGCCAGAGGAGACGATGAAATTCACATAAAAATCATTTCACCCGTCCCCCTAAACTGCAGCGGGATCTTCCCCAAGGGAGAGGAGATTATTAGGACAGATCTACAGAGAGATTTCGTCTTGATTAAGGAGCAATAAGATTTGGTCTATCTAAAATGATCCCAGCCGCTTGTTTCCATTGACTCTAGGGAATTTTCCCTGGTTCTGAATCTCAAACCGGGTTCGGCAACCATTTGCCCTATCTGGTGGAATTCTAATCCCTCGGACTCCAGAGCTGCTCGAAGCTCGTTGGCCGCCCCTGCAACCGCTGTCCCCAAAAGAACGTAATCCTCACCTACATGAAGAGATAGATGATTTGAGTCTTCATGGAATCTCTTACAGTACTCCCTGAACGTCTCGGTGGTGGGGATCATTCTTTCTTCAAGGATCGCACCTAACCCTGATTCTGTGCAGATGTGTCCTAGGTCTGCGGCAACACCGTCTGACACATCAATCAAGGAGTTGGCCTTCTTGGTGCTTGCAATTATGCGCCCCGCCTCTATGTGGGGATAAGGATTATGATGGGCTTCTATCAGGGCCTCCCATCCCTGGATCTCTCTTCCCTTCAGGATCAGGTCAAGACCTGCAGCCGAAGAACCCACGGGACCGGTAAGAAAAATCACCTCACCCTCTCCGGCTCCGGATCTATAGAGAATCTCATCCTCTGCAGCTTCACCTACGAGGGCAACATTGATCACCAAGTGTTCTGGAGATGAGGTGGTATCACCCCCTAAAATATTCACCTCAAATTCTTTTGCCATCGATTTCATACCATCGTAAACACCATCTAAGATGGCTAGATCTACCGTGTCGGGGATGGCAATGGAGATCACCGCCTCCCTTGGAGTCCCGCCCATTGCGGCGATGTCGGACAAGTTGACCGCCAGCGACTTTCTCCCAAGTTCGTAGGGCGATATGGAGCCCAGTAGAAAGTGTATCTTCTCCACTAGCATGTCGGTTGTCAGCAGGATGGCCATTCTCCCTGAGGCTTTGAACACACAGCAATCATCTCCAATTCCTCGGATAACCTTTTTGTCTCTAACAAGACAGCCGCTTTCGATCCTTTTAATAAAGCCAATTTCACCAATGTCTTTCAGTCTCATTTCTTTTCCCCGCTTTTCCCGCTCTCGGGAATCTGGCTCTCTTTAGCCCAACCATGCTAGATTCTGGATGCTAGATGCTGGATGCTCGACGCTAGATCACAAGCTTTTGATGTACAATGAAATTTCTGTGTGTTTATAGAGCGTGTACCATCCACTATCAAGTATATTCATGTTCACCAACCTAGATCTGGCGCGGCTTTGTGACTCTAAAATGCTATGAGCGTTTTGCCCTCAGCACTTCTTTTTTGATCTCAGTTGCTGCTGCTCTCGGATCTTCCTGCGAACAAATAGCAGAGACCACGGCAACCCCGTCCAACCCAGCCTTGACCGCCTCGTAGGCGTTGGATTCACTTATTGAACCAATACCCACAACAGGAATTTGCACCGCCGCCTTGAACTGGGGAATACCCTCTATACCTATCTGCCGGACCAACTCTGGTTTGGTCTCTGTTACGAATATGGGCGACAAGCCTAGATAGTCGGCTCCCAATTTCTCTGCTATTTTAGCCTCCTCCAAAGTGAATACTGAAGCACCAATGATCTTTTTCGGCCCGAGTATTTTTCGGGCTAGGTCAACAGGCATGTCCCCCTGGCCCAGATGGACGCCTTCAGCATCCAAGGCAAGAGCTATATCGATTCGGTCATTTATGACTAAAGGAATATTTATGCCTTTCAAATAAGCTCTTATCTTTAAACCCTCTTGGTAAAACTCTCTGGTAGTTGCCTCTTTTTCTCTAAGCTGAACGAGAGTTGCCCCCCCTTCAACTGCTGCCTTTATGACCGCAAGGTTGCTTCGCCCAAGGGAGAGAGCTCTGTCTGTCACCAGATACAGTGAGTAATCCACTTTCTTTTTATCATACATTGCAATATCTGTGACCTCCGCAAGCCTTCCATGGTTTTGATCGTTTCCCGATCTTTCGAAGATAGGTTTCCAGCACTTCCTCCTTCCTTCACGGTTCTGCTCTTTGCGTTTAATGCCATATATTCCATTCATTAACAAAACCCTGGGGCTCGGTTTTACTTGCAATCTACTACGTGTTTTTGTAAGTTGAGCGAAAAATCCCCTAAGTTAACTTTGAAAAACTCGATATGGCTATATATTCAGAAGCAGAATTAGATGTAAAGGCTAAAGCGAATGTTTTTTCACTTGATCGCAATCTTGAAAGTGCCAATGTGGTCAGGGACATCTCCGATTCTTACATCAAATTTTGTGAGAGTTCAGAAGCAAAAAACCGATCCATAAGACCCCGCAAAATTACTGAAGGAGTAGAGTTAAGACTTCTTTTTGAAGCACTTTGTTTTACCGCATTTCTTACAACTAAAATATCACCCAGATATATAGCGACAAAAAGACTTATTCTAAAAAAAGTAAATTATGAACTTGTGCGTTATTATAATGCCAGACTTGCACAACATCTTATAAAACTCTGTAACGATCTCGGTATGACCAAGCTGAGGGAGATAGTTTTAGTTTCTCCACCTCCTGAAATTAAAATCAAGCATGGCGACTCTTTAAACCCTATGACCCGACTAAAAGAATACTCTGAAGGCCAGGGGGGAAAAAGCGGTACAGCGGCACAGCACTTTGGTCGAAACATAGGCAAGGCCCTTGATCCTTTCAATTATCACGCTCTTGAAACGCTGGGGAAGGAGCAGGTGACAGCGTTGACGAGACTGAGTGAAAAAGTATCGAAAGAAGTCTTCACACTATCAGTAAAACTGAAAGCATGAACTCCACCCAGTACCTTGGCATAGTAGTTGCAGATTTTCCTTTCTTGGGTCAGATTTGCCTGCAGCAAGCGAACAGGGCTTTACACTTCATAATTGTCGTTATTACACTACCTTGCAGATATTTGATTGTACTCGGGCACCGGGGTGGGGCTATAAAGCTACATCAATGGAGGTATGACTTTGGATACCACGGAGTGGACTGAGACGCGAAAATATCCAAGAAGTAAAGGTAGCTGGCCCGTTGTCATAATTAGTGACCGCGGTGCCCTGATTGCAGAAACAAGGAATATTAGTCCTCTGGGAGCATTCATTTTCTGTGATCGACCACTTCCGGCTCAAGAAAAGATTCGGGTGCTCATCATGTTTCCTAATCAACGCTACTTAGATATCCCTGCCGAGGTGACATGGTCCTATCCATACGGATCGTACGAAGATGATCCCCCTTGCGGAATGGGTGTGCGATTCACCGAGATGTCCATGGCGGACCGGGATTTCATTTCTTCTTTGTCCTCGGGCTACCTAAAATTAGAAGTCGAAAAAGGTGCTTTCATAGACTAACTCGCATTTCAACACTTATCATTTCACCTTTCACGTTTACAATTCTCTTTTAACCCGTCCGGGTTAACCCTCTTCTAATCTTGCCTTCTCTTGGAACTCCTCAGGGGTAATCTGGTAAAGTGCATCGAGCAATGCCACCAGGAAGGACCCAGGAGAATTTGTCCTGGCCCCAGCAATTTCGCCTGCCAGGCCGAAAAAAGCCAGGCCAGCTGCTGCAGCTTCAAGGGAGTCGCTTGTTATGCTGTTGAAGGCTGCAATTACTGCCGTTGCAGCGCAACCGGTGCCAGTCACATAACCGAGAAGGGGGTGGCCGTTATAACAGCGAATGACTCTTGCGCCGTCGGTGACTAGGTCCACTGGACCCGTGATGGCGGCAACCGAGTCGATCTCCTTGGCCGCCGTCCTTGCAGTCTCGAGAGCCTCTTCTGCTCCATGGACCGTTTCCACTCCTCTAGTTCTTACATAATCAGAACCGATGGAGAGGATCTCTGAAGCATTTCCCCGCACCACGCTCAGTGTAAGTTCTTTTACCAGACTCCTGAAAGTCTCAGTTCGAAAAGAGGTGGCCCCAGATCCTACCGGATCCAGAATAACCGGCAACCCTATTTCGTTTGCTCGTTTCCCAGCCGTGAACATTGATTCAATCCATTGCTTCGAGAGAGTCCCGATGTTTATTACTAATGCTTCGGCGAGGGAAACCATCTCCTCCACCTCGTCGACAGCGTGAGCCATAACCGGCGAAGCTCCCATGGCAAGAAGGGTATTGGCAGTGAAGTTCATGACCACGTAGTTTGTTATGTTGTGGACCAGAGGCCTCTTTTCCCTCAACTCTTCCAACAACGACTTTAGATCGTAATTAACCATTTCCCACTCCGTGTGATTACCGCATTTATTATTTCACATTTCGCTATTCGCAATTCGAAATCCCAAATTACCAAAGTGCCTAGTGCTTAGTGTATCAAGACCACCTCTCATATCTTACCAGCTCCGACAGCGGTTTTCTTTTCTTTATCGGGGGACGATCAGCTGCATAGCCAAGTGGAGTAAAGGCGATGGGTTCGACCCCTTCAGGCAACCTCAAGATCTCCTTCGCTGCCGCAGGACTAAAAGCACCGATCCAGCAGGTCCCAAGTCCCTCGGCGGTTGCAGCCAAAATCAAATGATCCATGACAATGGCCACATCCACGTCATTGTAATTCTTACCGTCTTTTCTCACCCAGTTCTTTCCGGGAATACCGCATGCACAGATAACTATCGGGGGCTGGGCAAACCATTTTTTATTATAAATCTGCAACAACTCCGCTTCCCGACCTTTCGTGTGGATAACAAGTAATTGGAAGGGTTGGATATTCACCGCTGTTGGTGCCAACCGCGCAGCCTCGAGAACTCGCTCTAGCTTTGCTTTTTCCACTGAGTCCCTTTTGTAAGCTCGCACACTGTATCTTTTGCTCGCCAACTCAAGAAAGTCCATTATTAATGCCTCCTCCTGCACCGGTGTATTGCCCTCTGGGGGAGCGACTTCCACCCTCGATTCTCCCTGCCATGGGCTGATGATTAAAGTTTTTATCACAAAGGACACAAAGACCACAAAGCGTTTCATAGATAGAAGTGTGTGCTTCGTGTGCTTCATGATGTTCGTAGGATAGGATTATGGCCCAGTATATTTTTTCAAGACAGATGCCAGAAATATTGACTCGCAATTTGTTTCCGATTAAAATAGTAGGCATAAAAACTTGAGGAGATTAATACCTTTGTTGCGACAATCATTTGGCAAGATAGTAACAATAATGATCGCAATTTCCTTGCTTACCGCAGGCTTGGCTCCTGCCAACCCTAGGTGTACGGCCAAGTGCTGTGTAGAGGCAAAAATTAACGGATATCATAGCAAGGTCCAGGCTCCGCCTGCCGATCTGGTTGCTGATTGCTGCTCTGAAGTCGAAACCGCTCCTTGCCCCCGCAAACTGGAATCAAACTCTGAGTTCAAAGACTATGCTCTTGCCGCTGTGGCCCCTAATGTAAGTCCTGCCACGGTGAAGATTGCTGCATCTGCAAACAATAGGTTAATCCTACCTCAATCCTGTTCCCTTTTGGCCCCTATTAGGAGTCCCCAAATCAGGGGTCCTGGCGTACCAATTTACCTTCGCACCGAAACCTTTCTGATTTGACCCTAACCATTCAATTCCATGTATCTCCATTGCCCTTGACTTTTCTCCCCATCTAGGGGCCGGCCTTTGACATAGGAAATTACAAACCCCATGGGTTGCGTCTCTCAGACCTCCTAGTCAATAGGCTCATTAATGATGACAAAATTTAAATGTCCCATGTCAAGAGCTGAATCCGTATTATTTATCCGTATTCTTTGTAAGGAGTTTGTTATGAGCAAGAAAAATAACAAAAAAAATGTAGCAGAAAAAAGTGCAGCTAAAAAGGAAGCTATCCTCAAGACCGAAACAAAGAGCCAGTCGCCTCTTCGAACCTTTCTGGTGGTGGCGGTCGTGGTGATAGGAGGTGTGGTCTTTTACCTGTCTCAGAACGGTCTTGACATTAGGTCCCAGGCTCGAACACCTGCCATTCAACCTGTAGTCACGGCTACCGAAGTATCTTTCCCCCTGCAAGCTTTTGCCGATGGCCAAGCCCAGTATTTCCAATATCCCACTAGCAATGGCGTTACCGTCCGTTTCTTTATCCTGAGAAGTTCAGATGGGGTGGTGAGGGCGGCCTATGACGCCTGCGACGTCTGCTGGCGTGAAGGGAAGGGTTACCAACAGGATGGCGACTTCATGGTTTGCCGCAATTGCGGCCAGCGATTTGCCTCGGTTAAAGTCAACGAAATAAAGGGCGGCTGCAACCCCGCACCTTTGAAGCGGACGGTTGTGGGTGACAAATTAGTTATAAAGATTGCCGACATAGTACAGGGAAGCCAGTACTTCGACTTGGCCAAGAGGAGCTGAGGATGACACTCAAAGACATTGCTCTGCGCAACATCAGACGGCGTAAGGCAAAGGCTGGTTTTGTGCTCGCCGGGCTACTCATAGCGGTTTCCACCGCAGTGGCCCTTCTGGGCCTGATTGAAGCAATGAACCGCGATATCCAGCAGAAACTGGAAGAGTATGGTGCCAACATTCTAATACTGCCGAGAACGGAAAATCTTTCCCTTACCTACGGGGGACTTTCCCTGGGACCCGTATCCTTTGAAATGCAGGAGATCCGCCAGGCAGATCTAGTCAGGGTAAAAGCCATTAAAAACGCGGCAAATGTTGCCGCAATGGGGCCTACGGTTCTAGGTGCCGTGGAAATAAAAAAACGCAAGGTGCTTCTTGCCGGGGTCGATTTTCAGGCCACAAAGATCCTGAAGCCCTGGTGGAAAATAGGAGGTACGGTGCCAAACGCTTTTGATGTCCTCTTAGGATCCGAAGCGGCTCGTATTTTGTCACTGAAAACCGGTGATCACTTCAAGGTCAACAGTAGCGAACTCCATGTTTCCAGCATACTGGCCCCCACTGGCTCACAAGATGACCATCTAGTCTTCGCCCGCCTGGACACGGCCCAGTCGCTTCTGCGCAAGGAAGGGCGGGTCTCCATGGTCGAGGTAGCAGCCCTTTGCAATGCCTGCCCCATTGAAGCCATGGTGAGTCAAATATCCAACGCCCTCCCTGACACCAAGGTTATGGCAATTCAACAGGTGGTACAGAGCCGTATGGAAACTCTGGACCATTTCAGAAAATTCTCTTATGGAGTCGCGTTGGTGCTGATTCTGGTAGGAAGTCTCGTGGTGCTGGTGACCATGATGGGAAGCGTGAGAGAGCGGACTGCCGAAATCGGCATTTTTCGGGCCATGGGGTTTCGGAGGAGCCACGTGATCCGGATAGTTCTCCTGGAAGCAGGGATAATCTCCGCCCTGGCTGGAGTTTTAGGCTACCTCATAGGCTTCGGCTCCACCAAGGTCGCCCTTCCCTTCTTTACCGGTAGCAACGGCATAGGGGTGATTTTCGACCCGCTGTTGGCAGCTGCGGCATTTGCTGCTGCCGTAGTTATGGGCCTGGCCTCAAGTGTCTACCCGGCCCTTCTGGCGGCCCGAATCGACCCCTCTGATGCACTGCGGACTTTGTAGCTCGGATGTTTCGCGTATTGACGTCGTGAGACTGCGGAGAAGGGTGTGCCACCGATCAATCGCAGGGGGTTGGATCCGAGGCGTAATTGAAAAGTACGTCGCAGGGTCCAGCACCCGAGGACGACCGGAAGGACAGCGTGATCCGCGGTGGCAACGGCCATTCGTGAATCATTCGAGCTACTAGGAGAGGAAAAACTATGAGTTACATTCAAGCGGAAAACTTAATAAAGCAATACGGTAACGGTGATGCCGCAGTTATGGCTGTTGGAGGTATGAGTTTTCGCATCCAAATGGGGGAGTTTGTGGCAGTGATGGGAGAGTCGGGGTCGGGGAAATCCACCCTCCTGTCTGTGATGGGTGGACTCAACACTCCCACATCAGGCCAATACTTGGTGGACGGACTCGAGGTCTACCAATTGGGACAGGATCAAAGGGCTGATTTTCGCAGGGAATTCTTGGGTTTTGTCTTCCAGAGTTTCCATCTTGTTCCCTACCTTACCACCTTGGAGAATGTCATGCTTCCACTAGTAACGGTCAAAACCAATGGAAGAACAAAGCGGTCCATGGCAGAGGATGCTCTATCCAGGGTGGGCCTTGATCGGAAGGCTCACCGCTTACCAAGCCAAGTATCTGGCGGGGAGCAGGAACGCGTTGCCATTGCCCGCGCCATAGTGAATGAACCACCAATCCTCCTTGCCGACGAGCCTTCGGGAAACCTCGACAGCAAAACTACTCGAGATGTAATGGATCTTCTTCGTAGCCTCAACCAGGAAGGAATGACCATCATCATGGTGACCCACAGTCCTGAGTGTGCGGGGTACGCTCGCAGATTGTTGCGGATTTCTGATGGTCTCCTGGTGGAAGATGTTCCCATCAACGGGTCAGGAGGAAATCTGGAATGTTGGAGCAATGGAGTGATGGAAAACTCAGAATGGGCTTAATCTCTCTGTTAACATTTTTTTGTAGCGAATGGAGTAAAGAGAAATGGCAAAAAAGAAAAAAAGACAATCAAATCAGACAAAGCAGCAACCTGTTCAGCAAAAAAAGACCAATGTTTGGATGATTACGACCATCGCTGCCGTAATCTTACTGATTGGCGTATCGGCGAAAACCATGTTTTCTCCCCGTGAGAACGCCAGATCGATGACCCCAATCCAGTCCACCCCAGGGCCAATCACCATACAGCCAAAAACCCTGCTACCTGCAAGCACCACTCTAGCCGCGAATTCTGTGGAGGATCAAGTTTTTCAGGTGGCAGTGAATTTCAAGTGCGCCTGTGGAGGCTGTGGAGAACTTCCATTGGCAGAGTGCCAATGCGACATGGTCAAGGGTGCGGTAGAGGAAAAAAGTTTCATCCGCACAAAATTGGGAGAAGGTTACACCGTTCCCGAGGTTATAGATTTGGTGGACCAAAAGTACGGACACCGTGCATAGTGGGTCACAAAAAAACTATCCCTCTCACCTTTCCAGGGAGAGGGATGTTGTGCCCTGCCATTTTTGTATGTTTGGCTGCAATCTATTGCCAGCAGGAACCATAACCGCGACCATAATGCTGGCCATAGCCACCATACGGTCCATGATGAGGTCCCCTACCGTATCCTCGGCCATAACCTCTGCCGTATCCCTTGCCATCTCCTCGACCAAAGCGAGCATTGGGCGCGATTTTGCGGGCTTCGAGCTCAAAATCGACCCGTTTATCGGCCATTTTGGCTTTGAGATCGCTGATTTCCCTTTGCAGGGTCTTAACCTTGCTGGCATCCGGGTTGGCCGAATCCATGAGGGTGTCTAGTTCCGCAGACTTGTTCCAGATTTCCTCTCTGAGCTTGGCTGTGTCGTCGACAAACTTCTCGTGGAGCTTGTCCAGTTCCGCCTGCTGACTCTCGGTTATATCTCCCCCTTCAACCCAGCAGGGTCCGTAGCCGGGGCCACCCTGAGCTCCATATCCGCCCCTGCCCCAACGGTGAGCGAAAACAGGAGCCGCTAGCATGCCAACCATGAACAGAATACCCAGTGTCATCAAGACTTTTCTCATTTTTTAACCTCCATTAATTGATCAAGATTTATCGCTCTTGGCTTATCCTTATGGCAATGTACATGCCAGAAAATCTTGATCAAATTAACTTGCTGATTTAACACATATTTTACTCCAAGAAGTAAAAATAACAGGTCCCACGCCTTGACCTTAAACTTTAAAGTGGATACTTTTTATCCATGTTTGGTTTCAGAGAGTATGCAGATGGATAAAAAATATCCAGCAAGGCTTTCAACTTATTAAAGGGGTAACTCTGGGGAATGGCTCAGTCAAGTGAATAGCGAAGCAATTTGATAGCTAAATCCTGCTCTGGTCCACTAATTGCTCTACTTAACAACTAATATGAAAAAGGAACGGAAAAAATATCTCTGGCTCTCCCTGACTCCATGGGCAATCTTGGCTGGTCTGGTGGTGTTGGCACCTATCGTCTTCTTTTTGGCCAGCAAGAGTATCAAAGCGGACAAAGAGAATATGACCCGCCTGATGGTTGAGAAGGGTGCTGCCCTCATCCGCTCTTTTGAAGCAGGTGCACGTACAGGAATGATGGGAATGGGGTGGGGCGGTGCGCAACTACAGCAGCTCCTTGTTGAAACTGCCAAGCAGCCAGACATCCTTTATCTGGTGGTAACCGACAAAGAGGGATTCGCAGTTGCCGACAGTGAGCCTGATCGGATTGGAAAGCAACATGAGCCAGCATCGGCATTAGTTCTCGCAGAGGAATCGGATCAGCTCAGGTGGCATCAAGTCAAAATTGAGAAAAATACCGTGGCCTTTGAGGTTTACAAGCGCTTTAAGCCTATTAAAAGTATACCTAGTTGGGGTGGCATGCACCATCATGGCATGATGATGAGAGGACCAGGATTCGGTAGAGGCCGGAGTGAAAGGTCCTTGGAAAGACTCAGAGATGAACGAAATGGGCCACCCCTCTTTATCTTTGTTGGCTTGGACATGAGTACCATGGAATCGGCTAGAGTCGAGGCCAGACGTCATACTATTGCCATGGCCATAGGGGCACTGTTGATAGGCTTGACCGTGCTAGCTTCCCTTTTTCTCGCTCAAGGTTACAAGCTTGCCAGTCGGGCCCTCGCCAAAGTGAGAGCCTTTTCTGAACAGGTCGTTGAAAATCTTCCTATGGGGCTTATTGCCACAGATGAGGACGGCAAGGTAGCCACTTATAACCAAACAGCTGAGGCAATCTTGGGGATTTCAAGTGCTAAGGCATTGGCCGGGTCAGCAGCAAATATCTTGCCCCAAGAACTGTGGCAACTAACCGAGCGCCTAGAAAACAAAGGAACTGTAGTTGAGGAGGAGCTGGAGTGTCAGACCCCATCCGGTACAGGAGTCCCCCTTAGGGTTAGCGGTGCTGTTCTCCATGGAGAGGACGGAGGCTTTCTCGGCTATGTCTTTATTTTTCGTGACTTAGTTGAAGTTCGCCGGTTGCAGCAGGAGGTGGAAAGAAGCAAGCGATTGGCCTCACTGGGGAGCCTGGCCGCAGGCGTAGCCCATGAAATTAGGAACCCTTTGAGCTCGGTCAAGGGTTTTGCTACCTATTTTCGGGAGAAACTCAAAGACAGTCCTCAGGACCGGGACACGGCCACCACTATGATTCAGGAAGTGGAAAGACTGGATCGTGTTATTGGACAACTTCTTGAATTCGCCCGCCCCAGCACCCTTAAGATCAAACCTGTGCGGCTGAATGATTTGATCCAACACTCTCTCAAGCTCATCGAAGGAGATGCCCGCAGCAAGGGAATCAAGGTAGAAGTTGCTATTCCTCATGATCTTCCCGACGTACCCATGGATGGCGATAGAATAAATCAAGTACTCCTAAATCTCTACCTCAATGGTTTACAGGCAATGGGTGGAGGTGGTGTTTTACAGGTTAAGGTTTCCAGGGATGATACCAGGAAATTAACCGAAATAACCGTCTCCGACAACGGCCGGGGTATAGAGACGGCAGACCAGGAACGCATCTTTGACCCCTACTTCACTACCAAATCCGACGGTACAGGACTCGGCCTTGCCATAGTCCACAAAATTTTAGACGCCCACGGCGGATCTATAAAGGTAAGAAGCCAGAGAGGCGCAGGGACCACTGTAACCGTATCTTTGCCGGATGGAGAGGAGAAACAAAATCGTGGCTGAATCCAAGATATGGGGCAACATTTTGGTAGTGGACGATGATCAAGCCCATCGTACCATGCTCCGTACTCTTTTAGGCGGATGGGGATTTTCTGTCGAGGAAGCCGACGATGGTGCCCTGGCCATTGAAAGAGTGCACGAGAAATCTTACGATCTGGTTCTAATGGATGTTCGCATGGTTGAGGTATCTGGATTGCAGGCCCTGCCTGAGATCAAGAAATTCAATCCAGCCATTCCCATCATTATCATGACTGCCTATTCTTCCGTGGAGACAGCTGTGGAGGCTTTAAAAAAGGGCGCTTACGACTATCTGGGCAAGCCACTGGACTTCGACGAGCTCAAGCTGGCCATTGAAAGGGCCTTGGACCATAGTCGGTTGAAAGCTGAAAATCGGGTACTTAAAGAGCGTTTTGGGGCTAGCTTAAACACCGGCGATATCATTGGTCGCAGTCGGGTTATGCTGGAGTTACTCGATACTGTTGCTCTGGTGGCACCCACAGAAGCCACAGTTTTGATAACCGGCGAGTCTGGAACAGGAAAAGAACTCATCGCCAGCGCAATTCATTCAAACAGTCCGCGCCGAGAAAAGCCATTTATTCAGATCAACTGTGCTGCCATTACTGAGACCCTGTTGGAATCGGAACTTTTCGGACACGAAAGAGGGGCGTTTACAGGCGCAGATCGTCGCAAAGAGGGAAGATTCAAACTGGCTCACGATGGAAGTATTTTCCTGGACGAAGTTAGTGAGATGTCAGTGGCCATGCAGGCCAAGCTGTTGCGAGTCCTCCAGGAAAAACAAATACAGAGAGTTGGCGGTGAGGAGGTCCTCAAGGTAGACGTGCGGGTGCTGGCAGCAACCAACAAGGATTTAAAAAAAGAGATTGAGGCAGGAGGATTCAGGGAGGATCTCTACTACCGCTTGAACGTCGTTACTCTGGCTGTGCCTGCACTGCGAGAAAGGAGAGAGGACATTCCTCTTTTGGTTCAGCATTTCTTGCAAACTTTTGCCGAAAAAAACCGTAAACAGATCAAGGGCTTTACACCCCAAGCCATGGATAGGCTGGTAAGATACGACTGGCCGGGAAACGTGCGTGAACTGATGAACGCCGTTGAACGGGGCGTAATTCTCTGCCGGGGCGAGTATATTTCTGAAACGGACTTTCCTTTTTCACTCCGGGACTCCGGAGGTTCAGAGCAGGAGCCGGCAAGAGAAGAATTGCTAGCGGATTTACCCCTGGAGGAGGTTGAGAAGGTAACCATTTTGAACACCCTCGAATCGGCAGGGGGCAACAAGAGTGAAGCCGCCAGGCGATTAGGAATTACCAGACGCACTCTTCACAAGAAACTGAAAAAATACGGCGTAATGTAATCTCCTTTCCCACCCTGAAAACTTTCCTCATTTTGTGCCACAAAAAAGCCTCTAGAACTCCAGAGGCCAAGCTTTTGGGTTTCTTGAGGCTCGACCTGGAGGCTTGTGATCCTTGACCAATGAGTATTTTTAGTTGATGTGTGGTATAAACGGGGCAAGTTTGAAGAGCTCTATAAAACTAGAGGTTAGATATGAAAAAAAATGATTGGCTGTATTTTGTCAATGCCCTGCTCTTTGTGGACATCTGTTCTATTTTCGCCATTGGCCTACTTTTGGCTCTTGTGATCCCTTCCGGTAGGGGGGGCCATGCCGAAAAATATTTCATAGGATTGCACAGGCATGCCTGGGCTGATCTTCACTACTATCTCGCACTATTCTTAGTAGGGCTCTTGATCTTGCATGTCTGGTTGAATTGGAAATGGGTGATCCAATCTACTAAGAAATATTTTCCTAGCCGATGGAAGAAAGCCCTGTTCGCCTTGTCTAGTGCTTGGCTGGTTGTACTTCTCTTTGGCTGGGTGGTAATGAAATTTTGACTTTGACCATATTGACAAAGCCGAGAAGGAAGGCTGAAAAGTCGTATATACGGTCGCAGAGCAAATATTTTTTACGAAACAGTGACGGAAGAGTAAGCGTTAAAAGACAACTATATCTTGTATCAATTTAAATTCTAGGCGATTGTACATTAAGAAATGTAATACACACTTCCGGGCTGAATCGAAGTGAGTTCTTATTCCTAATGGCTCAAACTATACTTCCTTCATTTGACACAGTCCACTTCGTTGTCGTATTGTGAAAGATGTTCAAGTTTATACTCTCACTCAGTTCTTGCCTGTTTCAGACCACCGGAGCAAGAGCTTCCTGAATCGGAGGAATCTAATGTCTAGTCTCGATCCTATCGAAATCAAACGAGTCAAAGTCCACGTTGTCAAATGCCCGAAGTGCAAGCTCACCGTAAAGGTCAAGCCATCTGAAAAAAAGTGCCCTAAGTGCAAGTACACATTGAATAGACCAAGCCCAGAAGTGATTGAGAAATTGAGAACTCTCTATCGTGAACGAGAGCATTACAACAGAGCATTGGACAGGGTACTTTCACAGATTGAACGAGAATACTATCTCCCACCATCGGAAAGGGTGCCTGCAGAACGTGAACGAGAGCGCAATGCCAGAAGCTTGGTGGAGGTGTCGGCACAAATCAATAAATTGCTGTCGAAACAAGAGTACTATAAAAAATGGTTTGACGGAGATGGTAAAGTCCCACTGCCTGACTGGATATATGAGGTGACAGGTGGGAGACCAGGCCCAAGTCAGGTTGAGTAGGAGGACTAAGACCTGGAAGAGGATGAATACTTTATTTTTCAAAGTCCATGCGGAGCTTAGGCTCCGCTTTTTTTATACTCTCAATATCTTGTGCCGGATTAAATTCCAGCGGAGTTTGAATTAAGGGATGTAATCCCCAGTATCCCTCCACTTTGCGCTTTAAGCTAGAAGATTACCCAGAAAATGGTGGTTTTTCGCTTCACATGTGATAAGATGCCAACGGATCACAGGGTAGGAGATTCAGTTACTCTGCATCATCCTACTCCCTCAGGCTTTGCCCCCACTGACCAATCGAGTTTGGGTCAGTGGGGGTTTTTTTATCCACATTGACCAGACCAGATATCTTGTGCCAGATTGAAGGCCAGGCGAGTGTGCATTAAGGGATGCAATATTTTTTTGCACCCACAAACCCCTCCGAGTCTTCCTAAGTTTTCCTGCTTGACCTTCTTGCCTCGCATTTGGCAAAATCTGGTTTGACTACAAGGGCTGAGAAGTTGCTAACAATTCGCTATGCGGATTATTTTCTGTATAGCATAGGAAATGGGACAATACGCAGAATTTTTGCTGCAAAAGCAGTCGTTTATGGGAACAGGCTGAAAATTTTCTGCGTAATTATTCTCATGTTGCTGAGTGAGAAAAAATGACTACAAAACAACACATTAAACGGAGACTTACTGAGGTCAAGACCAATTTGGCTAATTGGGAAAAGTGGTTTGGAGTAAAAGTGTACGATCAGCACAAATGTGCTGTGAGCGACGAACATGTCGACACAACAATATTGTATGTCTCATCTCCAGAAAGTGAATTAGCACCTGATTGGGCTATGGCAAGGATATGGCTAGCGGGAACCAAAGAAATCCGCAACGGTGATGCAAGCGAAGTGGGTGAGTTAGTGAACCTTTCCCTCATCGAGATCAATTACTGTCCGTTTTGCGGACAGAAATTGCAATCATCGGATAACGCGACATAACCTTCGCTGCAGCTGACAGCGGTACAGCTTCGCCGGCGCGGCGGGTGAGATCGGCCGTTAAATTGCGGAGTTAATCAGAATCGTGAAAATCTACTACTTCCTTTTCGAAGTTGTACCAGACGCGCACTTCAAAGAGTCCGGTGGTGCTTTTGTGAACTGTTGGGTCAGAAGTGATTCCAAACGTGAGGCTGAAAGAATCGCGGTGGGAGCTATCCGAAATGATGGTTGGTACATCCAATCACTCCATGATTCCTTCCTTGCGGAGAAGGATCGTTATGCAGACGATCCTGAGATTTTAGAGTTATACCAGCAAGCTGAGATGGTGGGTGAAAGCTACCTTTTCAACATATGGCCACCAGAACCTCAAGAAGAAGACACAATTCACTAGATAGAGTGCAATCTAATCACGCACTGCAATCGGCCCGGGCAAATAGCTCCGTTGGTTTTTGGGACTGAGTGTATATAACATACTTTAATCTAAACTCCACCTCCCTTAGATTCACCTACCTCCTTTGGGCTGAATTGAGAAAGCGGGTTATGCACGCCTGCGGTGCTATCCGGCGGAATCAATGGCTCTGCCTTTTTTTCTTTACACGAGCCAGTGCGTTGCTTTAATCTGGAGCAAAATGGATCTAACGCTCTGGCCCGTTCTGGCGAGAAGTTCCCTTCAATTCCGCACCTCTCGGACCATACTTCAAGGGTATCACTTAGCAAACGTTGATTCCCGCCCACAAGAGGAGAATATTCATGGGTGGCAAACCCTGGCTCAACCGTTACGATCCCGATGTGCCGCACTCCCTGGAACCATATCCCGATCTGACCCTGATAGATATCGTTGCAGAGAATGCTCACCGCCGACCGAACCACCCTGCCCTGCTATTCAAGGGGTCTCAACTCACCTATGCAGAGTTGGACAAATTAAGCAACGGTTTTGCCTCATCATTGGTTACCCTTGGCGTAGAAAAGGGAGATCGCGTCGCAATATTGCTACCAAACTGCCCCCAATTCCTCGTCGCCCAGTTTGGTGCATGGAAGGCTGGAGCCATTGTCGCGCCACTTAATCCCCTTTATACCGAACGTGAATTGGAGTATGCCTTGCGCGACTGTGGAGCAAAGATTGCCATCGTGCTGACATCCTTGTACGAAAAAGTGAGGTCCTTGAGGTCTCGAGTTGGTTTGCAAAGCATCATCGCCACGAACATCAAAGAGTTCTTGCCAAAGATCACCCGTTTGCTTTTTACTCTGTTTATCGAAAAGAAGCAGGGGCATCGGGTTAACATTGACTCTGGTGATCTGTGGCTGCGTGACCTGCTCGAAGAAGGAACTGAATTACCGCCTCCAGAAGTGGTCATCAAGCCAGATGATCCCGCGCTATTGCTTCTCACCGGGGGCACTACAGGATCTCCCAAGGCTGCCGTTGGCAGTCATCACTCTATTTTCATAACAGGGACGCAGGTGCGCGCCTGGTTTGCTTCGGTATTAAAAGACTGGGATGACGTAGTAATACTGGCCGTCCCTCTTTTCCACGTCTACGGCAATGTCGGCATAATGAGCACAGGATTGATTGGCGGCAACCCGCTCGCATTAGTACCAAATCCGCGCGATCTTGATGACTTGATTGACACAATCGCAAAAGTGCGCCCCGCCTTTCTACCAGGTGTACCGACCCTATTCATAGGCCTGCTCAATCACTCCAAAGTTAAAGCCGGAAAGGTAGACTTCAAATCCATCAAATTGTGTATATCGGCAGCCGCACCTCTTCTTGCCGAGACAAAACGCAATTTTGAGGATTTGACTGGAGGACACATGCTCGAGGTCTATGGTCTCACCGAGTCAATGTTGGCCTCAGTTTTCGTGCCTGTTCAGGGAGAGTATAAGGAGGGTTCTGTCGGAATGCCGGCACCTGATGTTGAAGTTCTAATTGTGGACGTGGATACCGGTGAGAAGACCCTGCCACCCGGAGATATTGGTGAGATATTGATCCACGGAAAACAGCTGATGAAGGGCTATTGGCAAAACCCTGAAGAGACAGCTGATGCTATTCGAGATGGCTGGCTATTTACAGGTGATATTGGTTACTTAGATGATGACGGCTATTTGTTTATTGTTGATCGCAAGAAAGATGTCATTAAACCAAGTGGCTTCCAGGTTTGGCCTCGAGAGATTGAAGAGGTCATCGCAACACATCCAGCAGTAGTGGAGGTCGGCGTTGCAGGCGTGCCCGATGCTTACCAGGGGGAAGCAGCAAAGGCATGGATCGTTTTGAAGGAAGGGCACGAGGCCACCGAGGGGGAGCTGCGCGAATTTTGTCGCGAAAGGTTGGCTGCATATAAAGTTCCCAAAAGCATTGAGTTTCGTGACGCACTCCCTAAATCAATGGTTGGAAAAGTCTTGCGGCGAGAATTAACTGGCTCCCAATAAAGGCTAGAGGGTCGGGCGAAGATAGATATAGAACAGTAAACCAGAAAAATAGGGTCAAATTCCGCAGGGGTTGGTGGCAATGGGTTCTACCCGTACGAGTTTTCAAAATACAAGCTCAACTGTCACGACCCAAAGTGCGCACCAGCCTGCTGAGAGTTTTGATGACATACTTTAATTCCCACTTTTCCTTTTGAGGCCAAGCTACTATATTTTGTTTTGAACTGAGAAAATGCGGAGCTTCGGCTCCGCTTTTTTATTGTGTTTTGTACTTATCTCTTTCGCACAGAACTTCGTTATGTATCCAGATTAAGTATCCCTTTCTGCATCCGCACTCAATGATCTGTTCCTCTTCTTTCACTGTAGAGAGACAAAAATACTATTACCGAACATAAGGCTATGCAGAATAACCATTTAATATATCGTGCAAATCAATACCGTATCCCAACCTCAAGTACTTCAGAACTCTTTTCTTTTCTAATTGGCACGTCTCTTGTTTCTTCATTTGTGTGGGACTGACCCCTTAGAGGAGCTCGAAAGCTTCTTGGCGCGCAAGACCCCAACTAAATAACCCATGCGAGCGGGTGAGTTCCATAGCCATCCGATACAAAAGTGTACTCGTGAGGCAGGAGGATAATCCCTTTCAGCAGTGATTCTTGGGGATTGTCTCCCGTATAATGAAGTGCACCCAATGAGGAGATTTGGTGAAAGGCTACAATCTCTTGTCAAAGTTTAATTTATACAACCTTCTCCCCTTGAATATTATCTTTGTCGCGGCCTTCCTCCTCAGTTTGGTTTACCCCGTTCGAGCAGTGCATTCAGCTCAAGTTACCTTAAAATGGCAAGCCAGTTCGGGGGATATTGCGGGCTATAAAGTGTACCAAGGCACTTCCAGTAGAGATTACGATGTGACATTGGACGTTGGGAACTGGACC
>JAJDNT010000207.1 GCA_022340515.1 Deltaproteobacteria bacterium | reverse complement strand
TTTCCAGTAAGTATTCTTGGCATCTTTCCAGTTGAAACTTCTAGCCCCGAAAGGACATCCGGCCATACAGTAGCGGCAACCAATGCAGCGGTGCTGATCCATCATCACAATACCGTCTTCCCGCTGCCAGGTAGCCTGAGTGGGGCACACCCTCACACAAGGCGGATTGGCGCAGTGGTTGCAAAGCACCAGAAAAGGTTTTTCTTCAATTTCTTCGGCTACGTAGTCGGACTCCTGCCCCGGGAAGACGTGTTCATACTTGTCAGTCCAGATCCATTTGATCTCTTCCTCGTCATCGAAGGAAGGAACGTTGTGGGCCCGGTGACAAGCCTCTATAGCCTTTTGGGTGGTCTCCTCATCAAGCTTATTCACATCTACCACCAGGGCCCATCTCTTGCCTACCAAAGCATCTGGGGTCCGGTTGTAAACAGGCTCTCCTCCACCAACCATGGCCAACAGATCCACCGAGGAAATCGTTCCCAGACCCAGGGTGGATATTCCGAGTATCTTTAAGAAGCGTCTTCTGCTCCTCTCCATCACTTTTTCTCCTTCGGCTCGATATGGCATTCCCAGCAGTAAGGGTCGACTCCAGAATAGTTGTGGCATTGATCGCAAAATTTAGTCTTGTTGTTGTGGCAATCCATGCAGGTGTTCTGCAGGCTCACCACGTACTCTTTCCCGTTTGTGGCAACGTACATGCGTTTGCCATAGCGAATAGCCTCGTCCCGCCATTGGTTGAGCATTTGCATGTGAGATTCCACCATATAATCCTTGGCTTCCACACACAGCTTCGCCTCCTTCGCCTTGGGAGAAAGCTCAGGCTCAGGCGGCGGGCCGGATTTCACCAAACCGTACAGAAAGGGTGAGGTGAAAAAGACAACAAAGATTACGAGCCCAATGATAATTTTTCCTTTGTTATACATTACTTTTCACCCTCCGCTTCTTCTTCCCCTGCCTCTTCAGCAACCTCTTCGGCTGCTTCTTCAGCTGCTTCTTCAGCTGCTTCTGCGACTGCTTCTTCAGCTGCTTCTGCGGCTGTTTCTTCGGCCGCTTCTAAACTCACTTCCAAGGCTTCCTCTTCAGCCTCTTCTTCCTCTTCTTCGACCCAGGGGAATTCTTCGGCGCGAAGATTCGTGGTTCTCTTCTGCTCCCCCTCCAGCACCAGGGCATTGGCCACAAGTTCGTGGACGCCACTGACGCCCACCTCCGGGACCCAGTACTCCATCAGCGGCGGCAGGGTGGCCCTATCAATCGCGCAGATACAAGAAAGCAGGTTTACCCCGTGTTTTTGATGCACGTAGTCTACTGCATTTGCCCGGGGGAAGCCTCCCCTCATCCTCAGGTCCATGATTTCATCTGTGTTCAGGCCTGAGCCACCACCGCAGCAAAAGGTCTGCTCCTTGATGGTGTTTATCGGCATGTCGACAAAGTTATTACAAACGTTGTTTATGATATACCGCGGCTCCTCAAAAAGTCCCATAGCCCTAGCCGGGTTGCAGGAGTCGTGGAAGGTTACGTTATATATGTCGTTGCGGCTGGGATCCAGGTTCAGCTTGCCGTGCTTGATCAAGTCCGCAGTAAACTCACAGATGTGAACCATCTTGTGGTCTTTGGCTTGCTCGAACCGGGTGCCGGTGATGGGTGAAACCGGTATCTCGAGACTCTTGGGAGGTTCCCAGAAGGTGTCCATATACTGATTACAAACCCTCCACATGTGGCCGCATTCACCACCTAGAATCCACTTGACCCCCAGCCTCTCGGCCTCGGCATACATCTTGGCATTGAGCCTCTTAGCCATCTCATGGGAGGTGAAATAACCGAAGTTGCCACCCTCGGACGCATAGGTGCTCCAGGTGAGGTCAAGACCGAGACCCTCCAGATAATGAAAAAGCATGATATAGCCCATGCAGGTATAGGTTCCAGGGTCAGCAAAGACATCGCCGGAAGGGGTGATGAACAGGATCTCGGCTCCCTTCCTGTTAAAACTGGGCTCGGGCAAGATGCCTGTTATCTCCTCGATCTCCTCACAGAAAAACTCGAGCATGGAGTGGTAGGCGTGTGGTTGAATTCCCAGGTGGTTGCCGGTACGATAACAGTTGGCCACAGGACCAGTGATCCAGTCGATGTTACAGCCCAACAGGTTGAGCAGTTCTCGTCCGATTATGGTTATTTCAGCCGTATCAATTCCGTAGGGACAGAAAAGTGAACAGCGGCGGCACTCGGTACATTGGAAGAAATAGTAGAATAGCTCCTTGAAGACCTCGTAGGTGAGCTTTCTGCCACCGGCAAGTTTCCCCAGGATCTTTCCGGTGTTGGTGAATTCGCCGCGATAAATCGACCTGAGAAGCTCTGCCCTCAGCACCGGCATGTTTTTGGGGTCGCCCGAGCCAATGAAGAAGTGACACTTATCAGCACAGGCACCACACCTTACACAGATATCCATGAAGATCCTGAAAGTGCGGAACTTATCCAGCCGCTCTCTCATTCCCTCAAGAAAGATCTCCTTCCAATTATCCGGCAGTTTCCAGTCCTCGTCACCAGGGGACCAAGACCTAGGGTTTGGTAGACCTATTACGTGGTGGTCCTTTGGCTTGGAACCATAACACCACCTACCTTCCTTGAATTCGGCAGGCGAGTCCATCCACCCTTTTTTGGGAGGTCCATAACGTACTCGAGAGAGTTCTTCTGGGGATGCAACCTTTGACATCTCTACTCCTTTTCAACTGGGAGTCCAACTTCTTTCATCTTCTCCCTGAATTCATCTTCGTACTCAGCGTATGTATGAACTTTGACCGGATAGTTCCAGGGATTAATGTGCCGATTTTGCCGGTTGTCATTGGCCATATTTCTGGTTGGGCTCATGAAGACTCCGCCTGCATGCATAAGTTTGCTGAAGGGGAAGTAGGCAATCAACACCGACAGGAGAAAGAGGTGGACAAAAAAGATAACTCCTATTCCTTCTGGAATGGTGGGGCGTAAGCTCACCAAACCTGTGATCAACTCCTTGACACTGGTGATATCGACCCTGATGAAATAGCGCATTAGAAGGCCGGAACCGGCCAAGGCGATGATAAGAAAGAGAGGGAAGTAGTCGGCGGCAAAGGAAATATAGCGGAGCTGTGGCACGGCAACTCTCCGCAGAAACAGATAGAGTGCGGCGAGCAACAGCACTACTCCACTGATCATCAGCCGCGGCAATCCCACCTCCATAAAGCCATCTACGCTCTCCAGGAGACCGACAAAACCGGGCACAGGCTCCATAAAAAGACGGAAGTGCCTGAGGAAGACGACGAGAAAGGCATAATGAAATGCTAGTGCCGCCACCCACAGCCACTTGTTGGAGCCGTAGCTGACCCTGGGGCCATCCCTCAGTTCCACCCTGGTGTTCCTGAAGAGGGACCGGAAGGCAAGAACCTCGAGGGCCATTCTGCCGACGACCCCGCCAGTAGTAGCAGGATTGTCAAGGGGATTCCATTTGATCCAGGGAAGACTCTTCATCTGTCCCCCGGTGGTGGGAATTTTAAAGGGTACCGGGGTCTTACCCCACTGAACCACCCGGTAGATAAACCCGATGACGAAAATCAGCACGGCCACATAAGGGATAAAAATCCCGAAAATATACTGGCCGGCTCCTTGCGCCCCCACCGAAGGGATTAAGACGAGTGCTATAACCGCAAAGAAGGAAACCCAGATACCCATTTACAGTTACCTCGCTTCAAGTTAGATTGTCCGTGCTGCACACTTCGGGATCTCCCTCTTTTCCGGGAATCCCGCAAATTTTGTTTGCCCTTTCAATTAACCTGCTGACGCTTCTTTTGACTTCGTTTACCCTGAGTTCGTAGATTTCCTCCCGGCATTTCATGTAAATGTCCAATGCCAGAAGACCCATCTTATCTATCGCCTCCTCGAACCTCCCAAGTTCTTCAGAGAGCTGCAGTTCACGGATAGCTTTCCCCAGTACCTCTCTTACAAGCCTCTTTAAATCAAACATAAAGGCTACGGCTCGAGAAGGAGCAAAATCCTGCACCGCCCTGATTCTGATAACTTTATCGAGGAAAGGCGAAACGTCTTTCTCCTCATCATCATTGAGAATCTGGCTGAAAATACCCTCTATTCCATCAGAGATCCGGCGGGCAACCGGATTATCGAACTGGTTTTTCTTTGATCGCAAAAAGTGCTGAGTATCAACAGGGTAGGTTTCCAGAATGGTATCAAACCACCTGCTCAGGATAACAGACTTGTTTTCCTCTAAGAGCTGTTTTAGGGCCATATAACTTCTACTAACCAAGAGAGGAAGAGGGGGAGAAGAAAACAACCTCCCCACTCTCCAACCGTTGCCGCCCATCCTCGCTGGTAGAAGATTAACTGTGGAGAGCGGAGCGGGGCTGTTAGTCAACCTACTTTGTGAAACTTATTTCTAAATACGGAACTCTAGGGAAAATTTGTCAAAGTGTCAAGGGAAAAGTTTCCCCTCATGGGAGAGAGTTTAGCCCGGTAATGATCCTACAAGGAAGCTATTTGCAGGTGGAGCTTGCGGTTCCGCGGGCCATCAAATTCGCAGAAGAATATTCTTTGCCAGGTGCCAAGAACCAAGCGCCCGGCGGAAATGATCACCGTCTCGGCTGAACCGATAAGACTGGCCTTCACATGGGCAGGGGAGTTGCCCTCCATGTGTTTGTAATTTGCCTTCCACGGTACCATCTGGTTTAGCACCATGAGGATGTCAGCCTTGACCGCAGGATCTGCTCCTTCATTTATGGTAATGGCAGCTGTGGTGTGGGGCACGTAGAGGGTAAGCCGCCCCTCCTCCACCCCTGACTTGCTTAGTTCTTGCTGCACCTGACCGGTAACATCCACCATCTCGGTTTGGGACGAGGTCTTGACATTCAGAGTAGCAAACATATCCATCTCCCACTATTTCACCACAAAGAGCACAAAGGTCACAAAGTGTTTGATATCATAACGGCAAGCTCCTTTGTGGTCTTTGTGTACTTTGTGGTTTATGCTCTGGCCGCAACAGTCACTTTTCTGGGATGTGGAAAACCCGCCCTACTGATGACTTGGAACTTTGAACTTGGAACTTGAAACTTCTTATCGCGGAATGATCAACCCTGATTCGGTAGTTTTTTCTCGTGGCGTCTCTCCCGCCATGTCTTCTATTGCAGAGCCGACCACGGCGGAGATTGAGCGCTTGACCAACCCGAGGATAAAATTGTTTTCAGTGAAAAGGCCTATCTCATTGTTCAGGTCAAGGGCAACAGCAAAGGCTCGTTTCGCCTCCTGCTCCCTGCCCTCCAAGTAAAGAAGCAGGGCTGCCTCCTCTAGGAGTCTGCGATAACGTTCTCTTCTCTCTGCGGTGAAGAGTTCCGTTGCAGCCTCACGGTAAATTTGCTCTACCCTCTCCAATTGCGAACTCTGGGAGATTACCAGCCTGCTCTCGCTGATCTCCTTTATCCGAGCGGCAAAGGCGCTTACTAGTTCTTCAGGTAGCCGCCAAGACAAAAATGGCTCTACCTCGAGCAGACCGTCCGAGCTGCGGAGGAGGAGGATATTCTCGCCGATTTCCTTCTCAGCCAAAAGGTTGTAAATATGAGGACCTGAGGGTTTCTCCACCCAGAAGCCGAGTTGCTTGAGCATCACATCGTAGCCACTAGGAAGTTCTATGTTTTGCCGCTGGTAGGTGTCCGCTACCTCTTCATAAAGAAAACGGAAGTGATCTAGGGGGATCTCTATTATTCTCCCTGAAACCCCTCCGGTCATTTGCTCGATGAGCGCTCTAACTCCTTTGCGTGTAGTCTGAACTGCCTCGAATTCGTGGAAGACACCTTCCGAGTTGAGCACGCCAATTACCATCAGGTAACCACGGCCAGCATCAGGGAGTTTAAGGATAATTCCGCGCTCGCCCTGACTTTCCGGCCAACTGGCCCAAGCCTCTGCCTGCCGATCCTCCGGCCGGGGCACCAAAACTTTGGCTTCCGAAGCCGTCTTCTTTTCCTCCTGGATCAGCCCTTGCCGACTCAGCCGGTATAGTGCCGTCTTGACGGCACGGCGCAAGGGCTTCTGCGCTGCAATCCCTTCAAGGGCCTGGAGCGTTTTGACGGAGGTGGGGCTTGCGCTGGAACCCAGGGCCCTGACAAAAGCGAGGCCGAAGGTCAGCGAACGCTGAAGCAAGGGCTTCAAGCTCTCAAGAAACTGGGCAAAGCTCTCGCCCTCTGGATCCTGAGCGGCCACACGGTCCAACAGCATCTCTAGTTGGGCCTGGTCTACCTCAGAGAGCGTGGGATGCTCTGGTTTCTTCTTCTTTTTTCGCGGAACTCTTCCCTTTGACATGAGATTTTGTTAGCCCGTATCCTTCTCTATTTCCTGAAAAAGACGGAATGCCGCCTGGGCTACTTTCTCTCGTTCTATCTCCGGAACTTCCTTGCAGAGCGCCTCAAGGTCCTCTTCGCTCACATTCGTACTTTGGCTGATGAGGTACGTTTCAATCTCTTCCTCAGGGCAAACTGCCCCGCATGCGGTCACATTGCCGGCGCAGACGCCATTCAGGAAAAATGGCACTACAAGCTTGACCAGGCCGGCCTCGCACATATCGACTACCGGTTTCTTCATCTTTCTGGCTTGCTCGCTCAAGAATTGCTGTGTTTGCCCACAAATAAAGGAAAGGGACCCCTCACGCTCTCGGATGGCGGCGCAGAGGGGGTTGCGTTCGCCGCTGGTTTGCAGTACCACATTTTCTCGGTCCATAAGCGCCGCAGGTAAACCCAACTCCTCGAATAGGTTATCAAGGATCTCCTGCCATTCTTCCCTGGATTTGATACGATAAACGTCTGTCATTGGATTCCTATTCGGCTGTCCATGCACTGAGTGGATACCCCATATATTTCACCCCTGCCCTGGGCAGCCCATGGCGAGGCTCTACCCTGGACCTCAGCTCGTCTTCGTACCGGCTGCTCCACAAAGAGAATAGGTGTATGAGATTCCCAGACGATACGGAACCTTCCCATACAAGGGTAAGGTACAAAGCAAAAGGCAGGTTAGTCCAGCTTGCAATCCTTAGCGTATTCTGGGCATGCCTCTTTGATGTCCGCCTTAAATTTATCCATACACTCCTTGCAATCCAATTCCACGTTCGGAACATCGCCAAAGCGCTCCTGGATTTCTTCTTTGGTCAGATGACTCACCGCGCTACAGCCGCACTGAGGACAATTAGCCTTGAGCTCGTACTTTTTCATAGTGAACCTCCTTTTCGCAATAATGCCATTAATTTTTCAATATAACAAAAGCGCGGGGTGCTTGTCACCCCACCTGGGCAGTGACACAGATTCCCTCCCATATGTGTAATTCTCAGGTGGAGAAGCAAAATGTCGTGCTCAGCCATTTTGAGAAAAAAATCTCATGCTTTTTCTTGACCCACCTAACCATATCTGATATTGTGAGCCGTGTAGAAACTATCGGATCCAAACCAGAAATGGGCGTGAATACCCTCAGATTCAAGAGTTTGAAACGGGCCTACCGGAATTTCGGCTGCCGACTATAATTGACATCAACACTGAGTACAAGTAATTTTCGGCCAAGAAACGCAGGAGGGACATTTATGGCTGAGGAAGCATTGAAAGTAAGTGATCTGAAGGGCGAGTTTAGGAAGAAAGTGCGAGAGCTCTTGCCCAAAGGCAACCTGGATCTTTGCCTCACGTGCGGAACCTGCTCCGGAGGGTGCCCGGCTACGGGTCTTGAGGGCATGGACCCCAGGAAGTTTGTCCGCATGGTCATGCTCGGCTTGGATGAGGAGGTGACGACCACTCCTTGGGTGTGGATGTGCAGCATGTGCCAGCGCTGTATTTACGCCTGTCCCATGTCTGTAGACATCCCGCAGATGGTCGGCTTGGCTCGGCAGGCCTGGCCTCGAGAGACGCGGCCCAAGGGGATTCTTGGTTCATGCGACATGGCGCTCAGACACGATACCTGCAGTGCCATGGGGACATCAGAGGAGGATTTCGAGTTCGTTGTGGAGGATGTGTTGGCGGAGGTCCGCGAAGAGCAACCTGGTTGGGAGAACCTCGAGGCCCCCATAAACAAAAAGGGCGCCATGTATTTCCTCAACCAGAATTCCAGAGAGCCGGTGACCGAGCCGGAAGAAATGGTGCCCCTCTGGAAGATACTGCATCTCGTAGGCGCGGACTGGACCTACGGCACCAAAGGGTGGGCCGCAGAAAATTACTGTATGTTCCTTCAGGACTGGGAAGCCTGGGAACATATTGTCAGGGTAAAGGCCAAGGCCGTGGATGACTTGGAATGTAAGTACTGGCTCAACACGGAGTGAGGCCACGAATTGTTCGCAGTCCGGGCTGGACTGCAAAAATTCAACATCGAGCACAACTTCGAAATTGAAAGCATCATTCGCCTTTACGCTCGGTGGATTCGAGAAGACAAACTCAAGGTAAACTCAGATTGGAACAAGGATCTTCAGGTCAAATTCACCGTCCAAGATCCCTGTCAGCTGGTGAGAAAGTCCTTCGGGGATCCCGTAGCCGAGGATCTTCGTTACGTGGTTAAGAAGGTGGTGGGCGAAGAGAATTTCGTGGATATGCATCCTAACCGGTCAAATAACTATTGCTGCGGCGGCGGTGGCGGCTATTTACAGTCTGGCTATACCGAAGCACGGCATCAGTACGGCAAAGTGAAGCTCAATCAAATTCTTGCTACCAAGGCCGACTACTGTATTGCCCCCTGCCACAATTGTCATTCACAAATTCACGACCTTTCTGAGCACTTCGAGGCTGACTACCACACGGTTCACCTCTGGACGCTCATAGCCCTGTCCCTGGGAATTCTGGCCGAAAATGAGCGCGAATATCTTGGCGATGATTTAAAAGAGGTGAATATGCCAGGTTACTAGTACAAGGGCCGGCTAAGGCAAAAAAAACCCGCCCGGAATGCCGGGCGGGTTTTTATATGCCCTTGCTAGCGAAGCCCTGCTCCTCTTTGGCTAGCCCGGATATTTCATGAATCCGGGCTACAGCTTAATGCCCTTCACCAACTCTTTCACTGCTTCCACCGACTTGTCGAAGGCCGCCTTCTCTTCAGCTGTGAGCTTGATCTCAATAACCCTCTCTACTCCACCAACCCCTAGCATCACTGGCACACCCACAAAATAACCTCCCACACCATATTCTTTATCGCAGTAGGCGGCACAGGGAAGGATGCGCTTCTGATCCTTCAGAATAGATTCAGCCATCTGAACACAAGCGGCTGAGGGCGCATAGAAAGCGCTACCAGTCTTAAGCAGACTCACGATCTCACCGCCCCCCTTGCGGGTCCGTTCCACCAGAGCATCGATGCGCTCCTGGTCCATGAGATCGGGGATGGGAATACCGGAGACCGTTGTGTATCGCGGCAGTGGCACCATGGTATCTCCGTGTCCACCAAGGACAAATGCCTGGATGTCTTTGACGGAGACGCCCAGCTCCATGGCAATAAAAGTCCGAAATCTGGCAGAATCCAAAACCCCTGCCATTCCCATAACTCTGTTGGGGGGAAAACCGCTAACCTGGTGAGCAACATACACCATTGCGTCCAGAGGGTTCGACACAATGATCAGAAAAGAATCCGGTGAGTATTTGACCACCTGCTCGGTCACCGCCTTGACGATATTGGTATTGGTGTTGAGGAGGTCATCACGGCTCATCCCCGGTTTGCGGGGAATGCCTGCAGTCATTATCACAACATCGGAGTTGGCCGTGTCCGCATAGTCATTTGTGCCTATTACCTCGGCGTCAAAGCCTTCCACCGGACTAGCTTCCATAAGGTCCAGCCCCTTACCCTGTGGCATGCCCTCAATAATATCCACCAGTACCACGTCTCCCAGTTCCTTGGCCGCGGCCCAGTGGGCTGCAGTTGCTCCCACAAAGCCTGCACCAACCACTGTTATCTTGTTTCTCCTCAAGCCCATTGCTTTACTCCTTTGAACCTTTACTTTAGATTTGATTAATCTTTTTTAGACAGTGATGTAGAACCACCTTGCCATATCTAGCAAGAACTCTCTTTTACCTAGAGCAAACAGGTTTCAAAGTCAACACGATTATGGTTCAGGAGTTTCCCCAAAAATATTTTAGAGACCTGGGCCACGGGGAAGCTACTCCACAACGCACATTATTCGCGCCATCTGTTGGTAGGATTCCTCTTTAGTGTGCACCATATCTTCATGCTGGCCCTCTCGAGGCTGAGAGAGTGAAGATCGGTTGCTCAGATGTTCGTTGTCTCGCAGCTTCCCCTTTTGGCCCTTGCTACCTGCGATGGGGAATAGTCAAACATTGAGATAGACTTTGCTGTCCCTTTGGTTATATATGAAGAGGCATGAAAGGGGAGAACCAGGCAAAATACCGTTTTGATCGCATGGAGGTCGCCGGCTCCTTGGGTGATCTGGGCACCCTTCTCCCCCTTGCCATTGGCATGATTCTCCTCAATAAACTTCACGCCACCAATGTATTTGTCCTAATAGGTTTGTTTTACATTGTGGCGGGCCATTACTTCGGGGTGCCCGTCCCAGTCCAGCCCATGAAGGTAATCGGCGCCTACGCCATTGCCACTGGCCTAACACCCACTCAGATAGTCTCGTCGAGCTTGTGGATGGGTGTCTTTTTACTTTTCCTGGGCATTACCGGGTTAATTCAGTTGATCGGTAAATATACCCCCAAGAGCACCGTACGCGGTGTGCAGCTGGGGGTTGGAGTGGTACTTATGATCAGAGGCTTGAAGCTTATAATCGAGCCTGACCCCAACCTGGCTATCCAGTACATCGGCCCGGTGAGCATGAGCCTCATCCTGGGAACCGCCGGGCTTGTTTTGACCTTTCTGCTCCTGGAAAACAAGAAACTCCCAGCCGCCCTGGTTCTAATCGCTACAGGTATTATTCTCGGAATATTTATCGGAAAGCCAATAAATGCAGCTGCTTTCAATTGGTCCCTTCACTTGCCAAAACCGCTTCCTTACGGCTGGCCATCAGTGGACGACATCATCTGGGTGATTCCGGTTTTGGTGTTGCCCCAAATTCCCATGACCATTGGCAATGCCATTATCTCTAACACCGATATAACCCAAGAATATTTTAGTGATAGGGCAAAGCGGGTTACTTACAGGAGTGTGTCAACCAGTCAGGGGCTGGCTGATATTGTTTCTTTTTTCTTTGGAGGAATCCCCATGTGTCACGGGGCCGGGGGATTGGCGGCCCACTACCGTTTCGGTGCCCGAACGGCTGGTTCCAATCTGATAATTGGCGGGATATTCGTTTTGCTTGCCCTGATTTTTGGTGAGAATATTGTCGCCATTTTGAAACTTCTGCCCTTCTCCCTGCTAGGGGTCCTGCTGGTCTTTGCCGGGTTGCAGCTAGCCCTGATGATCCAGGACCTCAGGGATCGAAAAGATTTGTTCGTCGCCCTGTTGATGCTGGGCATTGCCCTGGCCACCAATCTGGGCGTCGCCTTCATAGCTGGAATAATCGCGGCCTATGTTTTCAAGAGTGACAAATTCAAAGTTTAAACCCTCTGTGGCCGTTCTCCTCCAGCTCAAAAATCACCCCCTATCCATATTTTTACCCATTTTTAGCCGTACCACTTTTGGGTAAATTTACCCACTTGTGGTCAAACCGCTTTTGGGTAATTCTGAGAAGTGAGGCAAACCATTATCTACCCCACCACCCACACCGCCATTTCCTTGGCCAGCTGGATGACTTTACTGCTTACTCGGCCCATAAAAAATTCCTCCACCCTTGAAAGGCCTCTGCGACCCACAACGATGGTACCATAGCCCTCGTTTTTGGCCTCCTCAACAATGGCTTTCGCCCTGCTGGCGGCACCGGTAACAATTTTGGTATTTAGCTGTTCTCCCTTGAGTCCAGCTTTTTCCAGCCTATCTATGGCCTGAGCACAAAGGGTTTTTATGGCTTCTTCCGCCCGCTGCAACTCTGCCTGGAGTTCTTTAGCGCCCAAGATTTCCGGGCTTGCTACAAAAGCTCCTTCATAAATCAAGGACAAGAACTCGAAACCTCTCAGGACATGAAAAAGAGTGACGGCGCAATCGGTCCCCGCCAGCATGCTTCCCACATAGTCCACAGCCCTCATAGCTTCGTCCGATCCATCTATGGCCACAAGATACTTGCCAGGCTGCGGTGATCCCCCAATTACCCAAACGGGGCTCTGAACCAACTGCGCCACGAGTTTATTGGCAATGCTTCCCCAAACGAGGTCTTTGAGCTTACTCATCCCCCAACGTCCCACCACCACTGCGTCATAATCTCCCTGCGCTTCCCTGGCGATGTCTCTGGCTGTGCCAACCTCTCTATCCTGTATCTTGACCTCCACCTCTTCCTGGGGGACACCCTGATCCACCAAGAGTTGCCGCGACTTTTTCATAAACTCTTCCATGGCCTTTTCTTGGTGCTGGGCCCAGGCTGCTATCGGCGCCATTCTATGCCTGAAAGACGGGTCCTTCTCTATATCCCAAAAACTCTCCGGGATCTTAGTCTTTACGTGCAAAAGGACCACTTTCATCTTCCCCGGCGAAAGCACCCGACTAACGTAACGAACCGCCTCAAAAGACTGCTCTGAACCATCCAAGGCTATCAACAGTCTTCTCTTCTCACTCATCTACTACTCCTGTGACCTTAGCAGGGGGACCCTTTGGCTTTGCCTTTATGGAGCTTTACTATAGGGATTTATAGTCAAAACCGGTACCGGTGATTTATGTAACACCCTCTCGGCGACGCTTCCAAAAACTATCTTCTCCAGACCTTTTCTCCCGTGCGTTCCCATAATTACCAGGTCAACACCTTCAGAGCGCACATAGTTGAGAATCTCTTCAGCGGCGTCGCCCAAGATAACCTTTGCTTTGGGGGAAACATCCTGGAAGTGCTCCTCGACGAACTCCTGCAGCTTCTTCTCCGCCCCTTTCACTACTTCGGCCTCGAAGTTCCTCACAGAGGGATGGGGCACATAGATACTGGTGAAGTGCTGGAGAACGCGGGCCACAAAGACTAGATGAACCTCGGAGCCAAACTTCGAAGCCATCTCTTTAACGTAAGGTGCTATTTTGGGAGAGACCTCTGACAGATCAACTGGAAACAGGATTTTCTTGGCGAATTTCATGGTGTACTCCTTCTCTAGAATGTGGTTCCTTCTTCATTGCGTGACTTTCTATCCGAAGATTTCAATCTTTTTGAAATGGAGAGATAAAATTTTGCTCCCCGGTTGGGCGCGGATTCGACCCATAAATCACCCAAGTGCTTTTGCGCCGCCTCCTTGGCAATGGCAAGCCCCATACCCGAACCTTCGGTGCGGCTTGAGGTCTCCAAACGTTGAAAGAAGTGAAACAGCCTTTTCATATCTTCCTCTTTGATCCCCACTCCATCGTCAGCGACGGAGAAAATGTGATGGTCTTCGCTTTCCTCGTAACCAAACCGAATTTCGCTAAGTCTCTCTCCCCCGTATTTCAGCGCATTATCCACTAGATTTCTAAAAGCCCTGGTCAGACGGAGTTCATCACCCATGATATCGGGGAAAAATGATGGCTCCCCCAAGGACACATTCCGCTCCCGTAAGGGCCCTGCGAATTCTTGCCTGAGCTGAGTCAACATTTCCTCCATATTCACCCTGCCTATGCTTAAGGGCAGTTCTCTGGCGGCGATGTAAAAGTTAATCTGTTCAGCCAGTGTAGCTATTTGGGATGCCGTCTTCAGGATCGTCTTGCAGTATAGTCTCCCCGTGTCATCCAACAAGTCGCCATACTGCCTATAAAACCTCTCCATGAGACCACACAAACCGATGGCGGGGCTCTTGAGGTCGTGAGAGGCGGAATAAGCGAAAAATTTGATGGTCTCCTTCTTTTCCTGAACTTCCTCTAGCTTCTCTTGTAAGTCCCGATAAATTCTTGCGTTACTACTTGCCACCCCGATCTGGTGTCCCATGGTCATGAGCAGGTCTATCTCCTCCTGGCCCAGCTTGATCACTTTCTTTGCTCCCAGATTCATAACTCCCTCTACCCGGTCCCTAACGATGAAGGGTACGCAAATTATGATCTTCAGACCCTTGAGAGCTAAAAGCTCTGCCCGTTCCTCGCTGTCAAGCTCCGAAGTATGCTGGGCAATGAAGGATTTGGTGCGAGCCGCTTTGCCCGAGAAACTGTCTCCCAACCCGACTCTCTCCAGGCCCGAGACGTCAAGGCCCGTGTGAGCGGCCAGAACAAGGGCTTGCTGCTTCGGTTCCATCAAGTAAATGCGACCTGAGTCTAGGTCGAAGTTCTTTAAAACGATGTCGAGAGCACCTTTCAAAAGAGGCTCAAATTCCTGGGCAACGGAGAGAAAATTGCTTAGTTCCAGCAGGGCGGAAAGGGCTTCATTTCTCTTTTTCAAAGAGGACTTGACGTATTTGATGCTTACGTATTTCTCAGAGAAGAGCATCGTTTGATCTACTCCGTTCATATATCCTCTATGCTATATATTCCTCATGGGCCGAGTCAAGGCACGATCCAAACGGCAAATTTTTCAGCCCGTTGTAGCACTTTGTTAGTGACTCGGCCCATAAGGAACTCACGCACTTTGGACAATCCCCTGCGGCCCATTACAATAGTGGAATAGCCCCCTTCATTGGCTTCCTGGAGAATATCCATGGCCCGGCTGGCACTGTCCAGGTTAGCCCTAGTGGAGATTCTTCTACCATCCACCCCGGCCCTCTCAAGATTTGCCTTGTAGAAACGGAACATTCGAGGAATGTCCTTCTTGATCTCTTCCCAAAATCCCTCTATCTCATGGTCTTGCAGGCTATAGTCGTCCAGGAAGCTAAATTTTCGTACCACGTGGAAGAGGGTGAAATCCGCTTTGGTTCCGGCAACAATTGGACCAACATAGTCCACTGCCCTGAGAGAATTTTCGGAACCGTCCACCGCCAGCAAAATCTTTTTGCCACGGATGTCTCCGCCCACCACCCACACGGGAACGTTTTTTATTTTCTCTACAATCTTCACAGCTACGCTGCCAAGATAGGATTCTTGAAACTCACTCAAGCCTCTGCGCCCCACAACCACGGCGTCATAGCCATGGGCTGATTGTGCCAGAATGTCTCTGGCAATACCTACTTGCCTTTCTTGAAGCATTACCCTCACTTCATTCTCAGCCACCCCTGCTTTGACCAGGCTTCTCTTGGCCTTGTCCAGAAAGGTTTGGGCCCCCTTTCTTCTTTCTTCTTTCCATATAGGATACTGACCCCTGGTCTCAGCCTCAAAAGATTCGGCTTTTTCCAAGTCCCAGAAAGTCTCAGGTGCCGTGGGCAGAACATGCATCAGGGTGACTCTGAGATTCCTCGGCCGACAGGCTTTTACCACGTAACTTGTTGCATTTAATGAATATTGTGACCCATCCACTGCTATGAGAATGTGTCTTTTCTCGGACATGGACTTTTCGCCCCCTTGACCTTCCGGCTATGATAATCCCCTGCCCGTTTCCACCTTTTACCTCTTCGTACTCCCCACTTGCAGGCTGAATATATTCAGGCACAGCCACCGGTGATCAAAATGTCCATTACTTTTATCCCGGGAGGGCGGTAATAACCGCCGGCGTGTGGACCATGCCATAAAGATTCCTTTTGGCGGTTTTGTAGCGCTCAAAATAGATCTGAGCAATTTTCAGCATCAACCTGTACCCCAGTAATGGATCTTTCTCGCACATTTTGGCCAGCTTATCGGCATCAATGGCCAGCACCTCAGTATTTTCGAGACACACCGCCGTAAGGGTGTACTGCTGTGGCTGCATAAACGAGGCAGCACCGAATAAAGTCCCTGGTTCTCGCGTTTCAAAGGCAATCCCCACATTGTCTCCCGGTTCAATCCTTCTCAAACTCACAAGCCCCTTCGTCACCACAAACAGATGGTTGGCAGGGTTGCCACGTTCGTAAATGTGGGAAAACTGCTTGAAAGTCTTCTTTTCAGTGATTTTGGCAACCTCCCCCAACTGGCTTTCTGAAAAAGGTTTGAACATTTCGAATTTGGCCAACTCTTCTACTACTGCCATAACCCTCCCTCCTTTCATCTTAATAGTTTTTACTAACTAGCACCCCATAACCCCCGGTGGCCGTGCCTGCAAAGCAATAGGATTAACTTTAATGTTGCATACCCATGCAGGTATGCAACATTAGGGTTAATCCATATTTAGAAAGGAATTCATAACTGGCTCATACTTACGCCTGAATTCCGGGTAGACCTCAGCCAGAAGCTTGTAATAAGGTGCGATATATCGAATTCTCTTTCGGACAGCATTGAGCTTAAGGTTAGGGCAATTATCGCAACTCCAGGCCTGTAAATTGGACTTTGCCGCACCCATCAGGCAGTCGCCATATAGGGGACAGTCAATGTATTTAATCCCTTTCTTATCCTTGGGCTTAGGTTTATTTAGTTGCACCGCAATCCTCCTGATGAATATTCAACCAGCGCCATTTACTTCAACTTCCTTTGCATTTCCTCTGCACCCTCGTATTGAAATAAATGTGCCAGGGGATTGATCCATATAAGCCATTGAATTTACTGATTAGTTAAAAAATAGAGCCGCTCTGATCTAGTGAGGAATTTTACATCCTGTAAAGAATGTTGGCAGGCGGGAGCGGGGATTTGGGATTGCGGATTTGATAAAGCATGGGGCATGGAGCATGGGGCATAGGGTAGGAAATCAGAGGTCAGAGGTCAGGTGACAGGGAACAGCTAGTGCTTCGCGTCATATGGCTTAGCCGTCATTGGGTCACTACGCTTCGCTGTCATTTGTTGTAAGAGGTAGGGGGCAAAGGGCGATTGCGGATTGCGGAATGGCGCAGAGCGCCGAGCACATAGCAAAAAGGCATAGGTGTAAAGTTCAGGAGCTCAATAGCTAAATAACAACACCACTCAGGTCAGTCTTGCTAAGTCGGCGTACTTTTTCGGGCCGGAAGTATTCCCTCCCTGGCAAGATACTCATGAATTTCAGCTGAGTTTAACTTGCTTATGTCTTTAGCGAAATCGTAAACCTTCATGCCTTGTTTGACAACAGTCTCTAGCTGTTGCCGAAGAGATCCCAGCATGCGAGCCGGAGCTATTAGTACCAAGTGGTGAGCCTTTTCGGCGCGAGCGAGACTATCAGCCCTTTTCAAAATCTCCAAGGCAAAGCGGCGATCACATTCATCCTCATGCTGCGAGCGGTGGTCGTCATAGCCATGCGCAGGGCCTCCATGGGGAGCGCGACTACGACCAGACTTCGGATCAGCGTACAGGTCACGTCCCGGTATTTCCTTCTCCGGATTGACGAGTTCACCACGCTCAATTAGCTTCGGCCCGGACTCCAATACGGGTGCCGCCAACGTTTTTAAGGTGAAAAAACGGGCATGGGCTCCCGAAGTTACCACGACACAATAATTAGCCATGGACCTACCCTCCTTATATTATTTTATGCCGCTCTCCCCACCAGAAAATGAGTCTTTCACATGTATGACCTAGTCCTCTTTACTTGAGCAGAGCCAGTTTCATAGGGCTGCAGAATAAAATGTAAACTCGGCGGTGGTGGGAGATCACTCAATATACTGAGCGCTGGAATGAGGTAGGATTGGGGCAAAGGTTTCGTCAATGATAATCCTCTGCAGATTCAAGTAATCTTTTGGTAAAATCGGTGCCGCTCACCATTTGCAACAAAAGCTCGTTCTCACATACCAGACAATCTTCCAAATCTTTCATACAACAGCGCAAAAGCCTTTTGATCCCCGAAAGAGTGTGAATGGGCTTACCAGCGAAGTCCCGGGCTATCTTTCGAGCCTCCTCCTCGAGTTGCCCCACAGGGACAATCTTGTCCACAATGCCCAGCTTAAAGGCCTCATCTGCGGCAATATCCTTATGGGAGAGCAATATTTGTAATGCCTTGCTGAAGCCCAATAATCTGGACAGAAAGAAGGCTCCCCCTCCTTTTGGAATTAATCCGAGATCAAGATAGGGCTTCTGGAAGATACAGTTATCTCCTATTATCCTGTAATCACATGCAAGACTGATGTTCATGTAGAGGGAAATAACTTTGCCACTGTCGGCGTGCACAATTGGTTTGCCAAATCCGACAATCTTCAAGACGAATTGGTTAATTGCGTTGTATAGTCTGGCAAGATCTTTTGCATCAAAGTCTATCTTTAATATTTGCCGATAAAACTTAATATAGTCTTCTCGGCCTACCTTACCCGGAGAGCCTGTAATTAGAAGAACTTTTACCTCATCGCTTCTTGCGATGAGATCGAGATAGTCAAAAAGTAGATTTTTTGCCTCTAAATTGGTGGCGCGCTGAATAAGATTTTCTTTGAACCTGATCCAGACAATCTCTTCCTCTCTTTCCCCAGAGAAGAAGTCATAATCCACCTCAAAATTTGGCACTTTTTTCATGGCGAAATTACCTCCATGAGGTTTATGGCTACTCTTCGAGTGCTGGCATCAAGGTGCTCGGCCTGGTTACCATTACCATCATGGAAGAAACTTCATCAAAAGTCACCTACTAGCTTGGCCCACCTCATACTTTTTCCAACTCCAAGATCAAAAATACTTCTCCTCCACTTTGATCTTGGCCTCCTTGAGTCGGCTGTAATCCCTTTTCAGCCTCTCGTTGGCAATGTTTTTATGCATATTGGCAGTACTCAAGGACTCATCGGCGGAGCCAAACATATAGACTTTCGGCACCTTTTGGACTTCTTCCCCGACGCTACAGCGGTAGTCACCAATCAAGAGGTAGGATTCCGTTTCGCTTTTTCCTTCCTCTGTATGGGCCGGATGGACTTTCACAGGAATGTTTAGTCTCCGTAAATTTATTGACACACGCACATCTTTGCCTTCTTTAGCGAGGCGAATGAAATCTTCCAGCATCGCAAGCTCGTCTTGCTCGAAAATCGGTACCATCCTCGATCCTCCCTCACTACTCAGCAGGTGGTTCCCCAGCCTGGACCTTATCAGGGGGGGATCTAAAAGGTTTCCAAGTCAAAGCATACTTTTCTGCGGGTAAATTATTTATACAACCGATCCCCCCCTAAAAACCTTAGTCTCCCCCTTGATATTTGAAGGACAAACTCACCCTGGCCCGATAGGCAGCAACTTTGCCATTTTCGACTTTCATGTCCAGTTTGGTAATTTCGGCAACTCTCAAGTCCCTGAGAGACTTGGCCGCAGTCTCCACTGCATTCATGGCAGCCTCCTCCCAGGACGACTTACTGGTACCCACAACTTCAATGATTTTGTATGTACTTGACGACATGTCCTTCCTCCTTCGCAATTGCTGCCCACCTGCCGAGGCCGGCTGCGTTTCAGTGAAAAAAAATATGGTAAAACCCAACAGCCAGGCAGGAATTAGTTAATATTACTTGCTTATTCATGCTGATAGGGTGCACCCAGATCACTGAAAGCAAAGTTGTGAAAGACCCTGTGACCGTTGTAGTCCAGTACTCTTAGGTCATCGGTTTCCTTGACGTCCTTCATGACCACATCAAAGTGCTGGCCGTACTTTTTCTTAGCCAGATCAACTGAGACCTCGTGGGCAATAAACTTGTTTAGTCCTTTGGCTTCCAACTTTTCTACAAATCCAGAAGCTGCAAATGACTCATAGGTGGTCAAGACCAAAATAGGCCCACTGCCCGTAAAAACTAATGCTGCCTTCATAGCACCCTCCTCGACAAAAAAGTCTTGCTTAAGGTTTTCTCCCTTACGGCACAATCCAAACAGCAAAGGTTTCGGCGCGGCTCAATACCTTGCTCGTTACCCGTCCCATTAGGAATTCACGGACTTTGGACAGTCCTCTACGTCCCATGACAATAGTGCCGTAACCTCCTTCCTTGGCTTCCTTGAGAATGTCACCGGCCCGACTGGTGCTGTGCAGGACGAACTTGCTGGAAATTCTGTCCCCAGCCACACCGGATTTTACCAGTAGCTTTTTGTAGGAACTAAAAATACGTGGAATGTCTCTATCCATTTCTTCCAACAAGTGTTTCTCCGTGTTTTCGTCTCTAAGAGTGAGATCATCCACAAATCCAAGACTAACACTTCGCACCACATGAAAAAGAGTGAGTTCCCCTTTGGTATCAGCAGCAAACTTACCAACGTAATCCACCGCTTTCCGTGAGTTCTTTGAGGAATCCACGGCAAGAAGCATTTTTTTCGAAGTAATCTCCCCCCCAACTACCCATACAGGAATATTTTTAACTCCCTGGACAATCTTGGTTGAAACAGAGCCGAGAAAAATGTCTTCCAGCTTGCTTAAACCCTTCCTTCCAACAACCACAGCGTCATAGCCCTGAGTACACTCTTTAAGGATGTCACGGGCAATGCCCACTTTTCGCTCCCTTAGAACAAATCCCACCTTGTTTTCTTTAAATTTGGCCTTGACCAAAATATTCTTGGCATCGTGCAAAAACGCTTCACCTTTTTTTTTCGTATCTCTCTTCCACTGGGCATATTTCCCTTTCATCCTCTCTTTAAAAAAATCATCTTTCTCCAGGTCCCAAAATGTCTCCGGCGCCGTTGGTATGACAAACATCAAGTTTACCCGCAGGTCTGTGGGAGCACATTGGTCGGCAACATATTTCACCGCATTGAGTGAGTGATTTGATAAGTCCACCGCAACCAGAATTTTTTTCGCTTTACCCATAATTCATCCCCTCCTTTCCTCCCCGGAGACTATCCATCATCTCGGCTACATCCATTGCTAACAAAACCACCAAATGGATTGGCAGATAGCCTACAACTGTGGTTGAACGGCGAAGGTCATCCAGTTCTTGCAACTCGTCGTATTTGTGCCAGCTCACTCCCAATGCGCAGGAGGCAAAATAGTAGCGAGAGTCTATTTGTGATCCTTCAATTTCTGCCCTCATTAGCTGTGCTCCCTCCTCATTGCCCATATCCTCTCGATAATATGCACAACTGCCTTCGAAGCCTTCAGCATGACAGGCCAGCTGGCCTCAAAGATTCCTTGTCCCTCCAAAAAATGAAATATCCGTGCCACAGTGGCATGACATTAAGATATTGAAATGTATATAATTTTTTAATTGATTAGCTTTGTGGCCAGGGTAGTTACTTTACAAACTGTAAAGAATATTGGCAGGCAGAGAGGTGGGATTGGGCAAAGGGCATAGAGTAAGAAGTCAGAGGTTGGAGGTCGGAGGTCAGACGACAGACGACAGCAGAGAGATGATCTCGAATTTCGAATTTTTAAATCCGCAATTGTCCTTCGGACTCCCACCCTTCGGGCGGGTTTCAGGTTTCGCAATCCGAAATCCGAAATTACTAAAGTGCCTAGTGGTCTGCAAGATGCTGGATGGGGGATGGGGGTAGCCCAGATGTTTCATGAATCCGGGCTAAACTATGAAGAGGCAGTTAGGTCTCCTTCCTTTTCTAGTTTGCTCAGCCAATCTTCCAGATAACTCAGGGTTAAAAAAATATTCCTGTGGGCATAAGAGATGTTATCCATGATGAAAAATTTCGCCTGGCGGGTCACTCCCTTCTTCCAGCTCAAGAGACTGTCTATCATGCACTTGGCATCGTTTATTAGACCCATTGCTTCCAAGGTAAGTTCTTCAAGATTCACGTCCTTTTGGGTATGAAGCCGGCAACAGTTTACCTTGTACCATGCCTCCGCCAAATTCTCTGAAATTGCCATCCCCCGCATGGCGCCGCTTTCAATCTCCTTGCGCACCGATTCTAGGATCTTCAAAGCCTCGTAGAGGTATTCAATAGCCTCTAAGAATTGTACTCTGCTCAGTTCCAGCATTCTCTTCTATTTCTCTGATCTTCCCACTCTGGCGGCAAGTTGCTGGAGTGATGGAGGCCAGCAATTTCAGATTTTACAGTGCAGATTTCAGATTTAAGGGCTCAGAAGCAAGTGGCAAGGAGTGCTTTCAGCCTCAATCTGCAATCTACAATATGCAATCATAAATCATAGGTGTTATTCCTCTGACTCCCAGTGCTTGTAAAAATACCTCGGTATTCCCTCTTTATTGAATTCTGGCTTCTTAGCCTTGGGGCATTCGTGTAGCCGCCAGAGCTCAGCCAACCTTTGCCTACCCTCTACCCTAGGCCTTAACTTGATGTATGGAAAATTTTTGCTTAGTTTTGCTGTGACTCTCATATAGAGAATTTCCACGCAGTTGATAATGACTATTACTCCAATGGCGGTATTGTACCAGCGGTAACTGTGCAGTGCGCCTGGTTGATAAATGGGGGATTTGGGGTCAATAAAGTCATATGAATAGAACTGAAAGACGACAAATTCAATGATGAGCGTAAGGAGGAGAATTGCAGTAATACCCTTGAAATAGTAAAAGGTCCTTCGTCTCGACTCTAGCTCGGCACAGAAGCCTTTCCGTTCATCCTCAGAAAGGGGCTTTGCACCGTAGGCAACATACTTAATCCACATCCTGTAGGTGATCTCTCTTTCTTGGAAAAAGGCTCCGAAAAAAAAGCAGAAGATGGAGGTCAAGGCTGCAGCCGCAATCAGGTAAGCCGCCGGTGAGTAGACCATCATCATCTGTTTAATCTTCCGCAAGGGGACTTAGAAAATTGACCTTCACTATCCCGTAATCTCTTGGGGCACACACAAGACAGGACAGGGGAGTAGACGTACCACCCTTTCAGCCGCGCTGCCAAAGAAGATCTTGTCGATCTGGCCGTTACCTATCCTGCCATGCCCTCCCATGACAATTAAATCCGCATCTAGTGCTTGGGCTTTGAGAGCTATGGTCTGAAATATGACGCCCACAGCTACAATTTTTTCGGCAACCAGTCCCTCAGGATCGTTTTTAGACAAAAAATTATCAAGTTTTTCCCTTGCCTGTAAGGACAGTTTCCTGCTGACCTCATCCTCAGACTCACCGTTGAGTTCGGCAATTCTCTCCACATACCTTTTATCCACAACGTGAATCAGATGGATGGTGCCGGAGAACTTCTTTGCGAGAAATTTGGCATAAGTAAAAGCCATTTCTGAAGACCTGGAGAAATCCACCGGAACTAGTAGCTTTTCTAATTTCATCGTGCCATTCCTGAGCTATCTTACTCAGTTATTTCATGTTCCTACGGCACGATCCAGAGGGCAAACAGGTCAGCGCGATTAAGCACTTTAGTGGTAACTCGACCCAAAGGAAATGCGTGCACGCTGGACAATCCCCGGCGCCCCATAACAATTGTGCCAAATTCCCCTTCCTTGGCTTCCTTGAGAATATCTCCTGCCCGGGATCGACTCTTAAGTATATATTTGCTC
>JAJDNT010000189.1 GCA_022340515.1 Deltaproteobacteria bacterium | reverse complement strand
TACTATTCTCTGGAGAGCTTGAAAATAGTAGGGGTGCTTCTGGCCCCAATCATGCCGGATACCAGCGAGGAATTGCTCGATCGATTGGGAGTTAAAATCGATCCCTTGAAGTTGAGACTGGACCAAGACGCAACCTGGGGAACCTTGCTGCCGAACACAACAATACGCCGCGGCAAACCCTTGTTCCCCAGAATCGAAAAAGCTGCCGAAAATGCTGAACCCGCGCCTGCGGCCTCAGCAAAACCATTTGTTAAGCTGGATGAATTTACTCGATTGGATTTGCGGGCGGCACAGATCATTCGAGCGGAAGCAATCCCCGGTTCAGACAAGCTCCTTCGACTGGAAGTGGATTTAGGGGAGAGACGAACGGTTGTGGCCGGTATAGCTCGGCGCTACCGCCCGGAGGATTTACTTGGCAAACAAGTGGTCATTGTGGCAAATTTGAAGCCCACCACACTGATGGGAATCCGTTCCGAGGGTATGGTTCTGGTTGCGGGTGATGACGAGGAGATGACCCTAATTGTACCCGAGCAGAAGACCAAGCCTGGTAGTTCCATCCATTGAACCGCCGAAAAGCCGGCAGCTGACAGCTTACAGCTGGCAGAATCAATAAACTGATTTTGCACTGCCCGCTGCCTGCTGCCAGCTGGTCTTAAGCAAGTGCTTCTTTAATTTTATCCCTGAACAGCCTCAGGGTCTCGCCGTAGTCGGATGTGGAAAAAACTGCCGAACCAGCGACAAAAACATCAGCCCCGGCTCGAGCAGCCTCACCTATGGTCTCCCCATTGATGCCTCCGTCCACTTCCACTTCTACCATAAGACCGCGTTCATCAATAATCTTCCGGAGAGCTCGGATCTTAGGTATAACTGACTCAATGAACGACTGCCCCCCAAAGCCAGGATTCACCGTCATTAGCAGCACTTGATCCACATGGCCTAAGACGTGTTCCAAGGTCACCAAAGGGGTCGACGGATTGAGAGTTACTGAAGCCTTTGCACCCAATTCCTTGATACGCTCAATTGTGCGGTGGAGGTGAGGCAAAATTTCAACGTGCACTCCAACAATGTCCGCTCCAGCTTTTACGAATTCTTCCAGGTACAGATCTGGCTGGTTAATCATTAGATGTACGTCCAGCGGCAGGTGGGTGCTGCGACGAACAGCCTCCACCACAAGAGGCCCTATGGTTATATTGGGCACAAAATGGCCATCCATCACATCAACATGGATGTAGTCAGCACCGGCAGCAGTCACTGCGGCAACTTCTTCTCCCAGTCTAGCAAAATCGGCAGAAAGAATTGAGGGCGCCAGTTTCTTCATATTGCTCTCCGTGATAGATCAAATTGAACACCCAAGGACTCTTCGCCAAGTGAAAAGTAACTTAGCCAGTCAAAACCGATTGGTTCTTGCCTCTGGGGCAAACCGTCCACTAAAACACTTATCTCCTCGGGAGAACGAACCCATACGAGCCAGTCCAACTGGTCACCGGGGCGGTGAATCCTCCTATAGAGGTAAATATCCATGCTATCTTGATCTTGCCTCAAAGTAATCTCTTTTTTAAAATAGCCAGCCGCCAACTGATAAGTGATCCACCATAACTTGGCCTCCTGTCCTTTGGGCTGTGGAAGCCTATTTATGGTCAAAACCATGGAAATATCGCCATCTACACGATACCCTGCCAGAGGTCGCTGACCAACAATGGTATTTAAAGGTTGATCAGGCCGGTGAACTTCCTTGACTTCAGATGGTAACAAACCCAGTCCTTCAAGTATTTTCAAACCCTGTCCAACAGGCCGCCCCTGCAGTTCAGGCATTGCCACAGAAACAGCCTTGCTGCCGTTACTAATCAAAAAATCAACTGACTGCCCCCGCTCTATTTCCTCCAAAAACTCCGGATTTTGGGCAATTATGGTACCCCGGGGATATTGCGATGTTGTGATCCGACATATCCCACCGATTTGCAGTCCATTCTGGGCAAGAACCACTTTCGCCTCACGCAATTTAGTTCCCACCAGTTTCGGAACACGCACCCTTTTTGAACCCCGGGAAATTATTACTTTCACATCTCGATCCTGTTTAAGCCAGGTTCCAGAATCGGGTTTTTGAGAAGCGATGAAGTTTTTGGGCACGGTTTCACTCCACATGAATCCTCCCACCTTGATATTCAGTCCAAGAGAGGTTAGGAGATCCAAAGCATATACTGTATCGTGCCCAACCAAGTCGGGAACTAGAACTTCTTCCTCGCTTTGAACAATCCACTTGCTGCTGAGATAGAGACTACACAATAAGGCCAGTAAAAATATGCCCCCGTAGATCCCAATTCTAAGCAATTTATTTAAGATGGCCATCGGTCATGTACCATACCGAAATCTGAACAATAAGGCAACGCCACTATGATACAACTAGGCACTAAGCACTAGGCACTGAAAAGACCTTTCCACAATCATGATTTCGGTGCTTAGTGCCTACTGCCTAGTGCCTAATCTTGTCTGCCTGCTGTATAATGCCCGCTTTCAGCTAATGCGTCGGAGTCGCGCAGCAAAAAAACCGTCCACGCCATGCTTATGGGGCCAAGTCTGGACAGTACCATTTCTGTTCAGCAAAACCGCACTTCCTGGTGGCAAATAGGGGCGAGCCGACTCTGGCTGATAGTTTGAATGGACAGCCAGAAAACCTTTCACCGTCTCCTCGTTCTCCTCCTCACTCACAGTGCAGGTAGCATATAATAAAACGCCACCAGGCTTAAGCAAAGGCGCCAATCTCATTAACATTTTTTTCTGCACCAGGTGGAGTCGACGAAAATCTTTTGGCTTTACCTTCCATTTTATGTCGGGATTTCTTCTTATCACTCCCAAACCACTGCAGGGTGCGTCCAAGAGAATCCGATCAAAGGAAAATTCATCTCCTGAAGACGCGAGTTCAAGTAAATCCCTTTCCACTGGCTCAATACATGTGACTCCAAGTCGCTGAGCATTATCCATTAGACGAGTCAACTTCCAGCCCTGATTGTCCAAGGCAATGATTGCTCCTTGGTTTTCCATGAGTTGGGCGAGATGCGTACTTTTTGCTCCTAGTCCTGCACAAGCATCCAGTATGCGCTCTCCTGGCTGCGGTTGAAGCAAATGAGCGATCACCTGGGAGGCCTCATCCTGGACCTGAAAGTCTCCCCGTTTATAGTGGTCAAGGGACGAAAGATCAGTACGAATGGATCTCAGGTGAAGTGCTTCAGGAACAAATTTTCCAGATTCTACAAAAAAGCCGAGATCTTTGAAAGAACCGGCCATAGCTGCCACCGTCGTCTTTAGCGTATTAACCCTGATTGTGGTGGGAGGAATCTGGTTACTAGCCTGGCAAAAGGACTCTGTTTCCTCATTTCCCAAGTGTGTCACCCAGCGTTGAATCAGCCACTCTGGATAGGAATAGAGCACTGCCAGTCGATGTTCAGCACTGCCCTCCGGCCCAGTTTCTTTTAAAACTGTGCTCTTGCGGGAAATTGTCCGCAAGACCCCATTTACAAAACGGACAACATGTTTTGCCTGGCTCCCTTTGGCAAGCTCCACAGCTTCGTCCACCGCAGCTGCTGCGGGGATCCGATCCAAAAAGAGAAGTTGATACACAGCCAAACGAAGGATTAATCGCACAGTGAGGTCTACTTTGTCTGGTTTTATCTTGATCTGCTGATTAATTATCCAATCCAACCGTCCCTGCCAACGGAGCACTCCGTAGACCAATTCGGTGACAAGTGCACGGTCTCGAGAGTCCAATTTAGGGTGTTTTTTAAAGTATATGTCTAGCAGTACGTCTGGAAAGGAGCCCCGGCGGGCCACCTGCATCAGGATGTGCATGGCTATGGCCCTGGCACTCATGATGCCGCAGTGTCCAGAAAATGTCGGATAGCCATTTCCACCTCCTCCAGCGGCAATCCGGTATTAAAACAGGGACCGAAGGGACGGCGATTGAAAATACCGTAAACTGGCAAAGGATAAGTATCCTGTATTCCACTGGTAAGGTCGCGCTCGCAGGCTACGGCTATAATGAGCTGGGGTCTCTTCTGAACCACGATGCGGCGAGCAATAGTCCCGCCGGTGGCTACCGCTAGGGCTACGCCGTACTTATGGGCTATCTTCAGAAGATCCTTAATGGGGCATTTGCCGCAGCCCTCGCAATTCTCCACATTGCCGGTGATCTTCACTCGGCAGTCGTGGTTCTGCAGACAGTGGGGCATGAGCAAGAGTAGGCGGGATGGTCCCAGCTTTAGGTCTTGAGCCAGAACCAGCTGATTGTTTATGGCAACAAAGGAATGGCTGATTTTTTCTCTGGAGAGGCCGAAAAGTTTTCCCATTACCACAAGAAGTGGAAAAAGAACTTTGATCACCGCTCCCCTGAGCTTGCGGGAGAGAATAAAATCGCGGCCAGCCAAAATAGTCAAAGTCAAAAGAAGGGACCCGGCCGCCACAGCAAACACAACCAGACCCAGTGTTACTGCCAAGATGAGCGGTAAATATGGATGGATATTCCGCAGTCCCACATAGGGAACCCACCACAGCACATAGGCCAAGCCAGCGAGAATAACGCAGCTTACCGCCAGCAACCCTATAAAAACACGCTTCTGCGGCTTTTCCGGAATCTGGCTAGCTCCCCTAAGTGCTTCTTTAGTAATAGTTGAGAATTTTTCTTTTGACTCTAATACTTCACTCACCGAACCTGGTCTCCTCTTGCAGAGAATATCCTCTGAGAAAATCTGCCACCGCAAGAGAACGGCGGCCTTCAAGTTGCAAGGTTTTGATGAGTACCACCCCTTTTCCGCTGGCTACCTGCAAGCCCCCTTCATCCGCTGCAATCACCGTGCCCGGCCTGGCCTGGCTTGTTATGGATAAAGGTTTACAGCCAAAGAGCTTCAATCGCTTTCCCTTCCATAAGGTGAACCCACCAGGCCAGGGATCCAACCCACGAATGCGACAACAGATTTTTTTTGCCCCTTCCTTCCAGTCAATCTCACCGTCTTCTTTGACAAGCATGGGCGCATAAGTAGCCTGAGAATCATCCTGCGCTCTTGGCTTGAGAGTGTTCTTTTTTAGCAAATCCAGGGTCTCCAGCAGCAACCTGGCCCCTTCCTCGGCCAAACGATCGTGAAGGGTCCCGGCCGTATCTCCTGGCTCGATTACCACCTCCCTTTGCATGAGAATATCACCGGTGTCCATACCGATGTCCATGAGCATTGTGGTAATCCCAGTTTTCTCTTCACCCCGAATCAAGGCCCAATGAATAGGCGCCGGTCCCCGGTATTTTGGTAAGAGCGAGGCATGAACATTTACCGCTCCCAACCGGGGTAGTGCCAAAATTTCGGCCGGCAACAACTGTCCATACGCCGCCACCACTATGCAACTAGGAGCCAAAGTAGCAATACGTTCAATGGCCTCACCAGTTTTCACTTTTTGCGGCTGATAAACCGGAATCCCTTCCGCCTCGGCCAGCAGTTTCACCGGTGGGGCTACCATTTTTCTGCCCCTCCCTTTGGGCCTGTCCGGCTGAGTGACTACAAGCGAGATAGGGGCTCCTGCAGCGAGGAGTCCCTTCAAACTTGGTAAGGCAAACTCTGGTGTCCCCATAAAAACCAGAGTTGGTAAGTCGTACACCCTATGAACTCCATGGATAGCAGGACTGATATGCCACCACCTTTTAAGACTGCTCCTTGGCAAGTTTTTTCTTCATTCTCCTCTTATAAAGATCTCGCTTCAATTTACTCAAGCGATCAATAAAGAGTAGACCGTTCAGGTGGTCAATTTCATGTTGAAGTACAATGGCCAGCAGACCCTCGGCCTCTATCACCACCTCTTCTCCTTTGAGATTGAGGCCCCGTACCGTAACTTTTTCATGTCGTTTTACTTCCGCCTGGTAATCCGGCACGCTCAAACATCCTTCCTCAAAGACCACCTGCCCTTCGGCGGCGACTATCTCGGGGTTGATCAGGACAATAAGTTCTGATTCGGGCCTACGAGGAGCTATGTCGGCCACGAGCACCTGCTTGGCTACTCCCACCTGAGTGGCTGCCAAGCCGATACCCGGCGCACTGTACATGGTCTCGGCCATATGGTCGACTAGCTTGACTACCTCCTCATCTATCTCTGTAATGGGTTCGGCTGGCTGGCTTAGTACTTTCTCGGGATAGGTGCAAATGTGAAGAATGGCCATGGTCATACTCCAGTAAAGTACAAGACAAAAAAATTATCTGTCAGTACAATAACTTTTTAATATATAACAAATATTATCAAGCATCAATCGGCTGATTACCAGGAGTTTCCCCATTTTTTCCTTTTGAATTTCCCATCAATTATGATGATTATCTGTTATGAACAGCGTAAGCTACTCGGTAAACCAGCTTAGAAGATGCATCAGCAACGGCCAAAAGGGGAAGCTGCACAACAACGAACATCTGAG
>JAJDNT010000183.1 GCA_022340515.1 Deltaproteobacteria bacterium | reverse complement strand
GAGCAAGATTGGCAACCAATCCACGCGATGCAACAGATCAGGACGTGCAGGAGGGTGGTTCTGTGAAAGAGAATCATTTCTGCCATCTCACATCCCCCAAAACAAAAAAACTCCATCCCCTCCAGTTTAGGAGAAGTGGAGCTCAGTCAACGTACCGACCAGTTATCGATTGTCCCTGCAAAGGGGAGGGGCACCCCCGGTTCCTGCTAAGTTACTCCTACGCTCCCGAGCTGTCAACCACTCTCAGACCTATAGGCAAAAAAGGGGGACGTCCATAAAATTATAAGTTTCTGCCTGGGCATGGAGCCCCAGTGAAATGGTCGCCCCAGGCGAATTTCACGGGGTAAACATGGAGCATGGGGCATGGAGTGACCGACGAGACGAGCGAGACGGGAGGTCGGGCGAGACGGGGATCAGAGGACAGAAGTCAGAGGTCAGAGGTCGGAGATCGGAAGTCGGAAGACAAGGGACAAAATACTACATCTTGGAACTAGGCAAACGGGGCGTCAGTGAGGATTAAAGTATGTAAGCTAACTTGCAGAATATCACTTCAGTCTGTGCGTATCTTCGTACTAAAGAGTGTTAAATCACTTTTATCGTTTTCCCTTTCTATCTAATTCTCAACTCGCCGTTATCGATTACTATATCTGCATCAGATTCCAAAACAATTTCGGAAGCGGTGTCAACCACTACGATTTGACAACCGTACCTGCATCTAAAATACCGGGTGACTCCACTGTATATTGTTGTATAAATCCAACTTCCGCCTATAGTCCTTCCTTTAACCTTATACGGCTCACTATCAGTATTGTAAATAGAGGCAGCACAAATAATACTTGGCCAAGCCAAAAGCAATATGACAATAAATACTACCCAATTCTTTCTCACTTTTCTCCTCCAAGTCGTCCAATACTATTAAACAGGCTAGCGTTGTCTTTGATAATATTGGGAAGAGGGTACGAAGATTCGGCTCGATTGTCAAGAAAATCTAGAGGTTATCCCTTGGTGCAAGCTCCACCTTTGACATATTTAGCACAAAGTATTGTAGCTTGGTCTCAAGAGGAAAAGTGGGAATTAAAGTATGTAATCCACACTCTAGGTGGGCTAGTTTGGACTTCGATTGAACACAGGCAACAAGGGAATGGGTTGTTTTGTTGCCTTACTTCTTGCCGCCGCTAAGTGTTTCGTCGCTGTAGCCCCAGCCCTTGCAGGAAGGTACGTCAACTAGGATGAACTCCGAATCCTGCTCGGCAGCGAGTATCAAGGGCTCCTCAACATCGACGCGGGCTTGATCCGCCTCACCAATGTGCTGGCCGTTGACCGACAATAAGCCCTTGGTAACATAAAGAAAGACACGGCGCCCTTTGGTGTGGTCGAAGGTGATCTTACGTCCTGCCTCGAGATCACAACGGTAGATGGTGGCATCTGTGTGAAACCTCACCACATTCTGTAGATTTTGACCGGAGGCTACCGGAAGAAGTGTGTTCTTCCACTCGGATGGCTCATAGGACCGTTGATCGTAAGAGGGTTCCAGCCCCGACTTGTCCGGGTAGATCCAGATCTGGTAGAAGTGTACGGGTGTGTCAGCGAGGTTAAATTCCGAGTGCGTAAGGCCGGTGCCGGCCGACATTCTCTGAACGTCCCCCGTCTTGATGACTGTCTTGTTTCCCATACTATCCTCATGGGTCATCTCACCATCCAGAACAATGGTTATGATTTCCATTTCCTCATGGGGATGGGTGGGAAATCCAGTTCCTGGTTCAACCACATCGTCATTGAATACCCGTAGTGCTCCGAACTGGATGTTTTGAGGATCAAAGTATCTGGCAAAGGAAAACAGCCAGTAGGTCTTCAACCAACCAAAATCGGTGAAATGGCGGTCCTGCGATTTGATTACATCTATCATCTTTTTTCACCTCTCAAATATTGCTCCTTTGCCCCTAGAATCGCCGCTATTGGCCTTGCAATAAGCCCATATTGACACATCTTCCCAATGTAAAATAGTTCCTTTGCTTTTGGCCTGACCAACTATTCATTTTTCTATCACATGCGGATTCTTAGCGGCCTGTGGTGCCTTGTGTACCATTGTATAGGCGTAGTCGATACCATCGCCGTAAGCCCCACCATGTTCACGGAAAATATTCAGCAAGGCGTCGTAGTGCTCCCGGTTGGCCCAGTCGCGTTGGAACTCGAGCACCGTAGCAATGGTGGTCATGGGGACCGCCCCAGCCTGAACGCAACGGCGGATTGCAGCTTCGTGGGCGAGCGGAGAGGTTGCCCCGCAGGCGTCCTCCACAATGTAGATATTGTACCCCTCGTTTAGCATGTTGAGGGCGGGCCAAGTGACACACACCTCGGTCCACAAGCCAGCGATAATGATATTCTTTCTGCCCGTCGCTTTTACGGCCTTTCGAAAGGCGGGATCATCCCACGAGTTCATGCTGGTTCGTTCAATGGGTTGCTGACCGGGAAAAACATCCATCAACTGCGGCCAGATATAGCCGCTGAAAGATTCCGTCTCCACGGCTGTGAGGATTGCAGGTACATCGAATTCCTTGGCACCCTTGGCCAGCATTACCACGTTGTTGACGAGCTGCTGGCGTTCGATATTTGCAACACCAAAGGTCATCTGAGGTTGATGGTCGATGAACACCACAACTGAGTTGTCGGCGGTGATCAGACCGCCATCGGTGTCTTGGAGTATGTTTGCCATTTTCTGAACCTCCTTTGCAAATTGCGTTTTCGTCTATCAATCTCAGGTCCCATAGCTTAAAGTTGAATCAAAAGCAATTAGACCTGAGGAAGGCGCATCGACTGCTGGTGCGACCTTCTATACTTTTAGAAAAATATAAGAACCTCTGGCATGAGTTGGAAAATAAGAACAAATGGCTTGTGGGTCAAGGTTGGTGTGGTTTTTTTGATATCAAGTGACGCTGCCCCATCATCTTGTATTCAGCCTCTCTACGCCGAAACTTCAGATTTTGCCAATATGTGAACTTCATCAGGACTAAAGTTTTGAGAAGGAGATATGACTTTAATTAAGATCGAGTTATATAAAGTTTCCTATTGGTTCGCTGCGACTAAACATAACATCCCTTAAGTCACATTGCACCTTCGAAGACCTTGGCACAAGATGTTGAGAAGAAAAAAGGGGAGCCAAACACTCCACCTTTGCCAAGAGGGGGACGTCCATAAAATTATAAGTTTCTGCCTGGGCATGGAGCCCCAGTGAAATGGTCGCCGCAGGCGAATTTCACGGGGTAAACATGGAGCATAGCGTTTCAAGTCATTGGGTCATTACGCTGCGCTGTCATTTGTTGTAAGAGGTAGAGAAAAATTTTAGATTGGAGATTGTGGATTGATGCAGGGTGCAAGGCACAGAGCGCAAGGCAGAGGACAGATGCCGAAGATATATTTATTTGTATAAATACGTACAATAAAAGTGTATATTTAAGTACAAATTCATTGTATATATACATACAATTTTTTCTTGACAAATACAGTTCAAAGAGTTAGTTTATTATTGTAACTGGAGGCTTTATGGGACCGCCAATCAAATACAGGCTCAGTGCTAACGACCTGCTCGACACTCTGGATAATTGGAACAGTCTGATGAATTTCCGCGTTCATTTGATCGCCTGTGGCGGTACGGCTCTGACTCTCCTCAAAATCAAAGATTCCACTAGAGATATCGACTTCACAGTGCCTATGCACAAAGAATACGACAGGTTGATAAAATTCCTTGGGGACCTGGGCTATGAGGAAAAGGGAGGTGGTCTCGCACATGATGATGACCCGAACTTCATCTATCAGTTCTGGTGTGGAAACAAAGTCTTCACCACGGATCTTTTGGATTCGCCTTTGGAACCGGGCAAACATATACCAATCAAACGGTGGAGCCACATCTATCTGGCTGCGTTGAATCTCACCGATTTGATTATCACCAAGATGTTTAGGGGAACATCTGTGGATAGGGACGACTGCATTGCGGCCTTCGCTACCGGAAAAGTGAATGCAGAAAAACTTCTTGAGAGGTATTCAAAGACCGCGCGCTACGATTTGAACCCTGAAAAAATGATGAAGAACTTCGTTTATTTGGCTGAAGGCTTACGCGAGCTGAAACTGATAAGCGATGAATTTTTTGAAAAGGTTAGGTGATGCGTATGAAAAGGGAAGATCTTGTTTTTAATTTGGGGCGTCTCGGCTATTCTCTCGTCACGCCGGAGGCACAGGAAGTTGGAGAAGACCAGGTGGTTGAATTGCTAGCCGAACTGGTTGACTCTAAGGATCTCAGGCTAGTAGAGGGCTTTCCTGTTGTCTTAGCAAATTGCGCTCGAAGAGGCATGAATTTGGATTTTGCGGCCTTGTTGGCCAAGCACAAGCCTCGCACTCACAAAAGACAAGCTCTGGAAAAGCTGCTGTTGCTAAGTTCTGATTTGCTCACCCAAGAGGGTTTGGACCAACCAACGGGTCTTGAAGAAGTCAAGAAGTCTTTCAAAGACAAGTATGGAGATGTTCTCGCGAATGAAGTTGTGACTCTCGATGCTACCACCGCTTTGTCAACAGAACGTTTGAGGAACACTCTTAGAAGGTACTCAAGCACTTTAGAAACTTCGAGATCAACGCGAAAAAGAGAGAAAGACAAACAGCGCCGGTCATTTCAGCTAAACTACTTTCTGAGCACCCTCTTCTCCCCAAAGCAAAAAGAGCTTGTTTTGAAAAAGCTCAACGGAGAGCCTCTGAATAAGACTGAGAAGGAGTATTTCTCAAGAAAGGTCAAGAAGAAACTTGAAGCTTTGAACAATAGTGAAGTGAGGAAGGTGGCAAAAGCACTTGCAGCGTAATAGGACTTATCGGGATTAATTGGAGTGATCCCAAGCTAGATTGAGACACTCCTGACAAGGACAAGCATTGGAAAAAAGGGGCACGTCCATAAAATTATAAGTTTCTGCCTGGGCATAGAGCATAGAGCATAGAGTAAAAGACAGCTGGCAGAAAAAATAAACTCATTCATTGCACCAGCCTGAGTTCATAACCTTCTTGCCCTCTAATCCAAAATTTCATGGAGTTCTTCGCCTTTAAACCTTAGAAGAATTTTGGTTCTTCTGCCTTTGAAGTAATACCAATCATTGTGTGACAGTATGAGTTCGCGGTCATGATTGTACGTTGGGTCTTTTAGACCCAAATAAGCAGGATATCCGATGCTCAGTAAGACCTCGTGTTTTGTCATACCCTCTTTTACAAATCCCTCTTGGACGAGTTCGCGAAAGTCTGGACTTACCTTATCAAGGCCTACTTCACTTTTGTTTTTACTGAAGAATTTCTCAAAATATGTTTTGACACTCTCTGTACTGACATCCTCAATCCAATCAACACGCACGTATTCTTCGCCATTGAAAGTAAATTTAATGGCTTCTTTGGATACGTCTTGGATAATGCACTCGCTTCCTGCTGGAATGAAAGTTCCACCAAAATAGCGGTTCGAATAATAAATGACATTTTCTCCGTAGGTTCTGAAACCTACCCTGTTATAAACCGTTTGTCCCTGCGAGATCTCGAGTCCAGACTCCTTCAGCGCTGTTTTGAAAGTTACGCAGCCAAGTATCAGCATGAGCGAAAAGCAAAGAGTTAAAACCTGGCGATATAGGCGACAACTGGAATCCATCCTACCCTCCTAAAGTTTCATCACAAAAATGAGCACGTCCATAAAATTATAAGTTTCTGCCCGGGCATGGAGCCCCAGTAAAATGGTCGCCGCAGGCGAATTTCACGGGGTAAACATGGAGCATGGGGCATAGGGTCCAAATTTCGAAATTCGAATTGCGAATTTAGGCTTCGCCATCATTGACCTTTCTCATATCTCACATCCCACATCTCAGATCCCACATATCCCCCAAAAAGGGATACCTCATTACGGAGAGAGACAGCGGTCGCGGAAGAATTCTTGGAAATCTTCCAGAGTATCCCCTGCTAAGGTTCCTTTTTTGACAACTATGTCAGCAATGTCTTCATACGTCAGCCAGCCGATGCGTTTAGAGATAAAAGTCCAGTGCTGATCGTCCAGCTTGTCTTTCCAGTGGGGTAGATCTCTTCTGAGAAAATCGGGATGCAGATAATCCTCCATCTTGTAGCAGAACAGGCGACTTCGCTGCGGAAGAAAGTGGGCTATGGGGCTTAGCACCGGCCCGCCGTACCTCTCCGTCCGGAATATCCCCGGAGTCAACAAAACAAACCAGAAGTCTTCCAGGCCCTTCAAGTCATTACCACCCGCTGTCATCAGGTCGATGGCGCAGTCGATGTTACGGGCGATCTGGTTGCGTGCGGGCACATAAGTGATGTCTTTTGAAATGTCAGAGAGGAACTTGGCTTCTATAAACACGTGGATCTTACGGCCATCACTCCTGCCACTAATCAGGATATCGAAGTTTGTATTGCCCTCGAGCCTGGCTTCCTCCCCGCTCAGCTTTTCTTCAAGCAGGCGTCGCCTGTCGGGATATAAGTGAAAAGGCCCCTCTTTAAAAACTTCCTCTTTCAAAAACCGCCTGTATTTAAGAATTTCCGGTACTTTCAGTTCAAGGTGTACCCCGATCAGTTCGTCAAAACGGGGAGGATGCGCTTGATTAGGGCCATAACCAAAGACACTTAGAAACATCTCGTTGATGGCGGCCAAAACTCGCGGATTATTCTTGTCAGCCTGATCACCGCAGAGTCCATACATGGACACCAAAGTTAGCCAAGGTTCATCATGATCCAGTATCTTCTGATTTGCCCTTTTTGTGAATTTATCGATCCACTTACTCGCCGTTAGTTGATCGCCTTTAGAGACCCTATCCCAGATGCGTTTATCGCCCTTCCCATCCTCCGGCGCCATGAAATATCTGCTGATATTCTCACCGCCATTGGCAAGTAATGTATCGACTATGCTCGGAACTTTGTGATTCATTTGAGTCGAACCCTGGTCTGACTGTTAAGTCTTTATTTCCCCTACCCTTTTTCCTCCTTAAGCCTAAGAAACGTAAGCACATTGTGTGCCAGAGGTGGCATAGGGCATAGAGCATAGGGCATAGCGTGCGGGAAATCGTTCAAGTC
>JAJDNT010000180.1 GCA_022340515.1 Deltaproteobacteria bacterium | reverse complement strand
ATTCGGGGTAAGATCAGACCAGAGGGAAAAAACCCTATAAATCGATTTCTGATCAAAATTTATCATCCTATTATAAAACTGGTGCTCAAGGTCAAGGTTCCCGTCATCCTCCTGTCTATGGTTGTCATGGCTCTGAGCTATATCCCATGGAAATTGACCGGATCGGAATTCATGCCTCCTTTGAATGAAGGTGACTTGCTCTATATGCCCACGACGCTGCCAGGTATCTCTATTACCAAGGCCAAAGAACTGTTGCAACAAACCGACCGCATTATCGCCGAGTTTCCTGAGGTGCAAAATGTCTTTGGCAAAGTCGGACGCGCCGAGACCGCCACAGATCCTGCACCCCTGTCCATGATTGAAACCACGATTACCCTCAAGCCGAAGTCCGAATGGCGACCGGACATGACGATTGATAAGCTGGTAGAAGAACTGGACAATGCCATCCAATTCCCGGGGCTGACCAACGCCTGGACTATGCCCATCAAAACCCGTATCGATATGCTTTCCACTGGAATCAAAACACCGGTGGGTATAAAGCTAATGGGAGATGATCTAAAGGTTCTCAATAACCTTGGGGAGCAAGTGGAGGCGATAATCCGGAAAGTGCCTCACACCTTGAGCGTTTATTCAGAGCGGGTCATCGGCGGTAATTTCCTCGACTATCGTATCAATCGCGAGGAGGCCGCACGTTATGGCCTCACTGTGGGCGACGTCCAGGACATAATTATGTCCGCCGTTGGAGGCATGAATATCACCACAACCGTGGAAGGTTTGGAGCGGTATCCGGTTAACCTCCGCTATAAGGCAGAACTTAGAGATTCGCCCGAAAAACTCCGGCGCATTCTGGTGCCGACTTCAAATGGCGCTCAGGTTCCCATCACCCAACTGGCTGACATTGACATCGTCAAAGGTCCACCAAGCATCAAGAGCGAGAATGCCCGCAAGAACGCCTGGATCTACGTTGATCTGAGAGGAATTGACGTGGGAACCTACGTAAAGATGGCACAACAGGCAGTAGGAGAAAAACTGAAGCTACCTTCGGGCTACAGCATCGTCTGGTCCGGTCAGTACGAGTATCTGCAGCGAGCCAAGCAGCGGCTTATGATCGTGGTTCCCATGACCCTGCTGATTATCTTTCTTTTGCTTTACTTTAATTTTAAAAACGTCACTGAAAGTTTGATCGTCATGCTGAGCGTGCCCTTTTCTCTAACTGGGGGGCTATGGCTCATGTACCTCCTCGGCTACCACATGAGCGTTGCTGTTGGGGTGGGCTTCATTGCCTTGGCAGGAGTTGCCGCCGAAACTGGGGTGGTCATGCTCATATATCTGGACCATTCGTACAAAAAGTTCAAAGCTAAATACGGTGAGAAGTTCAATCGTCAGCACCTTTACGAAGCTGTCGAGGAAGGGGCGGCCCTCAGAGTGAGGCCTAAGATGATGACCGTTTGCGCCATTATGGCAGGACTCATGCCCATAATGTGGGGCCATGGTACGGGTTCTGAAGTTATGAAACGCATTGCAGCTCCCATGGTTGGCGGTATGGTTAGTGCCACCATTCTTACTCTTATAGTGGTTCCGGCCATATACGGATTGTGGAAGGGTTGGAATTTAAAAGAATAGAATAAATCTAAATCATTAAAATGATGGAGTAGGAGATGAAACTTAGAAGCTTTTTGACTGTACTCGCGCTCTCCCTTGCATTGAGTTCAGGATCTTTGGCTCTGGCTGCTAGAGACCATCAGAGTGACGACCACATGTCTGGGTCTAAATCGGTCTCTATGGAATATGGACAAAGCGCTGCTACTTTCACTCACCAGGAGACCGTGGAGGGAGTGCAGGCCGAATTTCAGGTTATGACCTTGGCAAGTATGAACATGAATGACCCGCAAGGCAAAACCCACCACGTTATGGTGAAGTTTGCTGATGCGTCTTCTCACAAACAACTAGCCAATGCCATCGGCAAAATTAAGGTCATCAGCCCCAGTGGTAGGGAACAGGTGGAGAGTCTGCAAAACTATGGTGGAATCCTCGCAGCAAATTTCACCTTTGCTGAAAAAGGTAAATACGGGGTCATCTGCCTCTTTAAGGTGGACGGGAAGAAGGGACTGGTCAAGTTCTGGTATCCACAGTGAGGAGAAACCAATAGAGAAGTTGCCACGATTGCTATTTCAGGTTTTAAACATCTGCAAGAACTAAGGAGGATCCTTGATCAATGGCAGAGAATCATGGGTTTAAAACAGTGCCTCAGAGTTGGCAACTGAGAGTAGCCGCTGAAGCGGATGTAGAACCCACTATCGAGCAACTCACTGATCACATGAACGATCAGCAGCGCCAAGCCCTCCGAGACAAACTCCAACGTTACGTACAAAAACCAGACCGCGACCTTATTCTTGCTTTGCGGGGTCCTCAAATTTTGGGCTTGATTTGCGTTATTGACCAAGGGAGGTTTCCCCCTGGCTTTTCCGGAAACCACACAGAATATTTAAGAAACTTCGCTTGCGGCACCCAGGTTTTGGTGCATCCGACCTGCCGCAGGAGAGGTATTGGCGGTAGCCTTCTCACTGAAGCCGAAAACTGGGCCCACAAAAGGAGATTAACGGGATTCTGGGTCATAACCCACCGGATGTCTCACTGGTACGAAAAAAATTTCGGCTATCAACAGATTTGCCAGATTGAGGTGAAAGGGGTAGCAAAAACTCTCATGGCCAAGAAATTTGACTGATTTGCCTGGCTGAACCCTAGCCCGGATATTTCATGAATGACTTGCTGCGGCCACGGATATGGCCGTCCTTCCTGGTGTCCTCGGGTGTCGGCTCCTGCGATGTACCGTTCAGGTACGCCTCGGAACCAACACCCTGCGGTTGCCAGGTGGCACGCCCATCTTCATGGTCTCGCAACAGCAATTCATGAAACATCCGGGCTAATTAATTTCTCTTCGAGCGTTCTTCCTTGATTTTTTCTGAAAGTTCCAAGATAAAGTAGAAAAGATTAGGAGCCATCAATTCCATGGTTGAGGAAAAGTCCAAATTGCTTGTCATTGACGACGATAAGTCCATACGCAAAGTCCTAAGCGTTACTCTGCGGGATGCCGGCTACCAGGTGTTAACCGCAGGAGATGGGGAATCCGGCCTAAAGATCTTTGCCGAGGAGAGGCCCGACATCGTCCTGTGCGATCTTCGCATGCCCGGCATGGATGGCATCTCCGTGCTCAAGGAGATCAAAGCTAGAGATCCGGAAAAAGAGGTCATAGTCATAACCGCCTATGCCGACATGGATTTGGCGGTCAAGGCCCTTCAACTCAAAGCCTCCGATTTTATTACAAAACCCGTAAGTACCACGGCTCTGGAAGTAGCCCTGCAAAGGGCCGAAGAGAGGCTAGATTTGACGCGGGAACTCCGCGAGTATACGGAGTTAATTGAAAAACGGTGGTTGGACACGGCAGAAGAGTTGGCTAAAACCTACCAGTTTCAAAAAAATCTTATTGAGAGCTCCATTGACGCTATCATTGGTTATGATCCACAGGGCAAGGTGATCATTTTCAACAAGGCCGCTGAGGTAGTATTAGGCTATCGAAAAGAGACGGTACTGGGAAAGCTGACTATTGATCAATTTTTTCCACCAGGGAAGTACGATGAACTGAAAGAGAAGCTTTACAGCAGCGATTATGGCGGTAAAAACCGGCTCACTCTATATGAAACAAGCCTCGTAGCTATTTCAGGACAGCTAATACCTGCCCAGTTTTCCGGTGCCGTTTTGCACGAAGGTGAAGAAGAGATTGGTTCTGTTGCCTTTTTCCGTGACCTCCGGGAGATTCGTCGCCTCGAGCAACAGTTCGCTGATCAGGCCCGATTGCTCCATCAAGACAAGATGATCTCACTGGGCAGGCTGGCGGCCAGTGTGGTGCACGAGATCAATAATCCCTTGGCCGGTGTCCTCAATTACGCCCGCCTTATGCTCAAGATTCTCAAAAAGGGGCCGGTAACGGAAGAGTACTGGGACAAATTTTCGAATTATTTGAACCTCATGGAAAATGAGACCGACCGCTGCTCCAAGATTGTTTCCAACCTGCTGGCATTTTCCCGTAAGTCCGAACTGGAATTCAGTAATGTGCCGATCAATGAGTTGGTTGAAAAATGCTTGATGCTCAGTGGGCATAAGCTGAGGCTTGCCAACATAGCTACAGAGAAAAAATTGCAGGAAAGACTTCCCCGTGTCAGGGGCGATTACAACCAGTTACAACAGTGTGTCATTAACCTGATCTTCAATGCCATTGATGCTATGCCCAAAGGAGGCAAGCTGATAGTCGCCACTTCTTATAATGCCAACGACCACAACCTTAACATCCGAGTGAGCGATACCGGCTGCGGTATTAACAAGAATGATCTTCCCCGTATTTTTGAACCATTTTTTACCACCAAAAGTGAAGGGCAGGGCCTTGGACTAGGCTTGTCTATGGTCGAGGGGATCGTTGAGCGTCACAAAGGTTCTATCGGGGTTACAAGTGAGGTAGGTAAAGGTACCACTTTTACCATCAAGCTGCCGGTTGAGAATTAACGAAATTTCTTCCTTCAATAAAGCACTGAAAAAGTCAACAAGAGACGACAATTATCTTACCGCACAAGTCCGCCTACGGCGGACGAGATCTAGTATCCAGTAAAGCTCTTGTTTTTGCTGGATTCCGGACATCCGCCGTCGGCGGATTCCGGAATGACGGACTTGGTGTTGGCACTTAGAATCTAAATTTTTTAGCACCCTACTCTTAACGGCTTGCTTGCTTGGAATTGTCTTGTTGGAAAATACGAGAGAGAGAGAATTTCACCTGCACCCTTTTGATTTGGTACAGCCAAAAGAGGAAGAGGGCAAGCACCAGGAAAAGAGAGTCACGAAAAAGGGTGAGGATAGTCATAGGGTCACTACCCTGAGTGGTAAAACAACCACAGTGAATGTCCAGACCCCGGGCTAGATTAACTCCGAGGGCCGCTAAAAAGATCAGCATAAGACCACTGAGGATAAAGCTGCTTCCGTGCACCCACACACCCAACACCAGTAAAGCCCCACTTAACAGTTCCAACCAGGGCAACCACAGAGCCACCAGGTTCACCGCTGCCTCCGGCGAGAGTTGGTAGTTATAAACTGCCTCGGCAAAAAGCTCCGGATGTACTATCTTATCGAGACTGGCATAGATGAACACACACCCCAAAATAATTCTCGCCAACAACCCTGTGTTGGGGTGAGTCAGCCAGCCACGCAATCCTATTTTACCGTTTGCTGAGTTCATGAAACCGTTTCGCTAGTGCAAGATCTGCAAAGCCAAGGCCACCTACAGCGGGCAGCGGACAGCAAACAGCTGGCAGTAATACTTGACAAATTTCGGGCTGTCTGCTGCCTGCTGCCTCCTGCTAGCTGCCAGCTGGCTCAGAGACCACTGGTTGCCCAGCGGCTTTCCATTGCTGGATACCGCCGGTAAAAATTTCTACATACTCCAGGCCAGCAAAAAGCAATTTCTCCGTTAGTTCCACGCTCGTCTCACAGTTAGCGCCATCACAATATGTAATTATCTGGGGCGCCGCCAATAACTGCTCTTTTAATTTTGGGAAAATCCTATCAAAATCTTTCACCGGCAGGTTAAGGGCCCCGGGAATGTGGCCCATTTCAAAGAAATCTGAATCGCGGGCGTCCACAAAAAGTGCATAACCTCCCTCATATGCCTCTCTGGCCTCCTTGAGCGTGACTGCCGGAAGCCCTCCCGTCAACTGCTTGTTTAGAACTTTCTCTTGCCAATTTTCCACCCAAGGAATTCCATCTGGCCGCAACCCATTTACCGTAAGACCAATGGTTCCTGAAATTAATATAATTCCAAATGCTTGGAGGAGAGATCGCTTCATGGATGGAGGAGGATACGCTTGTCTTGTTCTTCTATAATTCGGCCAATACGAGAGGCTGCGGGAGTCTTTAATTCTTCCAGGCGACCTATGAGTAGCTCCGTTTTAGCAGCGGGTACCGCAATCAGCAACCCTCCGCCTGTTTGCGGATCGGCCAGCATCAGAGACATTTCTCGCTTTAATTCGTTTTCGAGGCGAATATGGGGATTGACGTATTTCAGGTTAGTGTGGGTGGCTGCAGGAATCTTGCCTTTGCGAACAAACTCCCAGGCCTCTTCAAGGGTGGGAACACTTGCGGCAAATATTTCAGCACTTACCTTACTAGCCTGGGTCATCTCCAAAAGGTGTCCCAGCAAGCCGAAACCAGTAACATCAGTAACAGCATGAACACCAACTTCTCTCATGGCTTGGGCTGCGTCTTTGTTCAAAGCGGCCATTAGGGCCCCAACCTTTTGCACCAAAGCGTCACTAGCAATCCTTCTTTGGATGGCCGAGGATATTGCCCCCACTCCCAGAGGCTTGGTGAGGATCAAATCATCCCCTGGTTTTGCAGTGCTGTTGGTGCGAATTTGATCGATTTCAGCGAAAGCAGTAACCACCAAACCGTATTTCAATTCGCGGTCTTCAATGGTGTGGCCTCCAAGCACGAAAATACCGGCCTCTTTAGCCTTATCTCCACCACCGCGAAAAATCTCGCTCATGACTTCCATAGGCAAATTATGATAGGGGAACCCCATAATGTTAAGAGCGAAAAGGGGCTCAGCAGCCATGGCATAGATATCACTCAGAGCATTTGCAGCGGCAATTTGGCCGAAAGTGTAAGGATCGTCCACTATAGGGGTGAAGAAGTCAACAGATTGCACTATGGCGTGGGTGTCAGTTACCCGGTAGACAGCGCAGTCGTCAGCAGTGTCCGCTCCTACCAGTGCGTTAGGATCATCCACCGGTGGCAAGCTTTTAAGCGCTTTGGCCAGATCCTCCGGCCCGATTTTGCAGGCTCAACCGGACTTACCCACAAAGCGGGTAAGAGGCGCTTGCCCGGTCAAACCTTTCGGGAAGAACCGGTCAATAAGTTGCTTGCTGAAAGCAGCCTTCATCTTTCATCCCCCAGCCCGAAAGTTTCATCAATGGCCTATTGCGACCACGAAGATGGCCTTGTTTCTGCGAGATTGACTAAACATCCGGGCTAGGCGAGTCCATAGGAGTCGCCTAACTACCTTACTTTCGAGGTGATCACCAATCAATAAGCTTAAGCTTAAGACCCTTTCCGGTCAAATAAAAAATCGCAATTCTTACGATATGTCTCATGGGAAAGGCCGATGCTCGAGCTAGCTCAGCCTGAGCCATCGTGTAACAGGAAGGCCCGCCAGGGGTGACTAAAACTTTCGGCTACGGATGATGTTTATAACCAGCCAGAGACCAAGAACTCCAGAAACTATGTAACCGATGATTCCCAGGGCTGGAAAGCCAAAAAGTAAAGGCTTTACCCCAGTGGTGATTATCATGGACGAGGCTACTATCAAGGCGGCGATGATTATGCCTAAAGTAAGTCGGTTGGTAATGTTCTCCAGAGTGTTGCGCAGTCCAGCCAGATTCGCATGCTGGAATCGAATATTTAGTTCACCCCGATCAAGCTTTTCTACGATTTGCCTGAATTTCGCGGGCAATTCTTTCTGAAGGGTGAACAGGGTTTGAAAGTTGCGACGGAGATCTCGCCAGAGCACCTGTGGCTTCCACCGTTCCATGGCCAATTGTTTTACAAAAGGCTTGGCTTCCTCTACTACATTGAGTTCGGGATAGAGTTCTCGAGCTGTTCCTTCAGCGGTGATAAGGGCCTTGATCATCACGGCCAAATCTGCCGGTACCCTGAGGTTGTTTTCCCTTAGCATGGTAGTTATATCCAAAAGGAGGTGACCGAGATTTAGGTTCTGAATGGGAAGGCTGTGATAGATGTCGAGAATATCCAAAATCTCCCTCTCCATACTCCCTGCAGGCCTACTGCCGTCAACTCTGGCCAGGTCGAGGAGAATCTCCTCTATTCTCTCGCTGTCTTTATCCACCACGCCATTGATCAAATCTATCAGTTCATAACGGGTTCTTCGCGTCAGTCGCCCCACCATGCCCCAGTCCATGAGGCAGAAAACATTGTCCTTCAGAATCATCACGTTGCCGGGATGGGGATCGGCATGAAAAAAACCGTCTTCCAGGACCTGTTTTACAGTCAACCTTAGACCACGCCTGGCGAGAAGCTCCCGATCGATTTCAGGGTCATCTCCTACATCCTTCATCTTGATACCTTCAACCAGTTCCATGGTAAGAACGTGTTCGCTACAATAAGGCTCATAGAGGCGTGGAATGTAAACTTCCGCAACTTCAGAAAAGTTGTTCCGGCAAATTTTCATATGGCGAGCTTCACGAGTAAAATCAAGCTCCCGGAGCAGTGTCTTCTTAACTTCTTCCGCCAGTTTTGGCAGATTATAGATCTTGCTCCACTCCAAACGCCCGTGCAGCTGCCCAGCAATTAGTTTCAAAATATACAAATCGGGCTCTATGATCTGGCGAATTTTAGGCCGCTGCACCTTGACTGCCACCACCTCATTATTTTCCCGAAGAACGGCCCGGTGGACCTGAGCGAGTGAAGCGGCTGCCAGTGGTTCCTCGTCGAAAAGGGAGAAAATCTCGGAAAGGGGTCGCTGGAGACTTTTTTCCACCACCTCCTGGATCTCCGGGTATTTCACCGGGGCAACCTCATCCTGCAACTTGCGCAGCTCAAGGATCAGGGGTCTGGGGATCAGATCAGGACGAAGGCTCATTATTTGGCCAAATTTGATATAGGTTGGACCCAGATCCACCAGCATGTGGCGGATCCGCTCCCAGGTACTCATCTCCCGATCGACCTTGCGGATTTTTTCAAAAAGTACCTTTCCAGGCAGGTCCAGCCGCTCAACCACGTCATCAAAACCGTAGCGAAAAAGGGTTATGGCGATGTCCTTGAAGCGGCCGAGACGCCTTACCGCCTTTATCTCCACCCTCTACTCCTCTGTGACTTTCTCCATTATGGCAAGCCTTTTTTCGAGATTATCGACCCGCTCTTTTAACTCCTGAAACTCTTTCTTGCTGCCGATGTCAAAGCTGTCCAGTCCTCTCCTCACTGTTTCCGTCATTTTTTCCTGAATCTCATCCCACTGATGCCTGCCACTTTCCACCAGGTCATTTGCCAGTTTTTCAGCTTCATCCCTGGAGATCTTCCCATCTTCCACCAAACGTTTAGTAGCTTCCTCTACTTTCTCTTTAGTCACCACCGCAGCACCCAGACTTGCCAGCAAGCTTTTCCTGATCATTTCAATCAAGGACATGTTGAATCCTCCTCGAGTTAATTTTTTTATTCTCCTCGCCAAGCCCTGTCTGGCAAGGAGAATAATTGCTAAAGGCTTATTGTTATTGCTCGGATAATTTTATTCTAGGGACGGTGATGAGGAATGTCAAACTAAGTATCTGTCAGCCGACTTGAACCTCTGAGCTTCTTTGCATACAATGATCACACTAACTCCTCAAAGAATAGGAAAATGCATGAACAAAAAAGTAACCATTGATGATGTCACCTTGAATTTGAGCCACCCTGATGAGTTGCCCATGATTTGGGTGGGTCAAAAAGAACTCATGGACCAGATTCTGGCTGCCTGGCTGGTAGTCGGCCAAGATGACCTGCCTCTGCATCCCCGCCTGATTGGCAAACCGGGGGTGGGCAAGACCACCCTTGCCTATGCAGCTGCAAAAAAGCTCAACCGTGAGGTCTATATGTTCCAGGCAACAATGGATACACGTCCCGAGGACCTCCTGGTCACTCCGGTAATTTCGGAGGCAGGTAAAATTCAGTACGTGGCTTCATCCATTGTCACCGCCATGATTCGTGGTGGAGTAGCGATTCTGGATGAAGGCAATCGCATGAGCGAAAAAAGTTGGGCCTCCCTGGCACCTTTGTTGGACAGCCGCAGGTATGTGGAGTCCATCGTGGCTGGCATTAAAATCCACGCCCATCCAGACTTCCGCATTTGTGCCACCATGAACGACGACGCCAGCACCTTTGAACTGCCAGAGTACATTCACTCTCGTTTGCAGCCCCAGGTTTTCATTGACTTCCCGGAGCGTGAAGAAGAAAAACTGATCCTTGCCCAAAACCTTCCCTTCGCTGATGAGATGATTCTAAATTACGTGGTGGATTTTCTGCAGGTGAGCCACTTGGCGCAGGAACGTTATACGGTGCGGGACGGCATCAACATTGGGCGCTATGCTATTAAACTGCTCTCCACCCAGAGAAAACTCAAATGGCCCAGGGGTGTTCCCCCATCGGCTAAGCATGTTCACCGCTGCCTGGGTGAGGCTATTCAACTCATCCTGGGCCAGGAAGCACGTGGCTATTTGTCGCCACCACCCGATGATGAGTAGCAAAGATAGGTTGTTGGAGAAGAGGTGAAGCCGGTTCAAACGTAAGGCGCAACAATCCATCTTATTAAATTCCAAATCCCAAGCACTAAATCCTAAACAATATCAAATGACCAAGACACAAAATCCAAAACAAAAACCTTCTGCTACGCCGGTCTACCGGTCTGAATCACACTGGTCAAACTTTACGTTTTTCAGGTTTCGAACATTGGATAATTTGAATTTAGAAGTTGTTTAGTCCGCCTCCGGCGGATCGATATTTGGATTTAGGATCTAAAGACTCACGTTTTCACAATAGAACGATGCAAAAAGAAGACGGTATCTTTTTTGAAAACATTTGCTTTGTCCCGGTAATCCACGGTCGCCTTGAATTCGCTCAGGCAGTGATTCGCTGGTTTGCCCGCTGGCAACCTGATGTGGTGGCGGTGGAGTTCCCCAATACCTTGAGGGATCCATTGCTCAGGGGATTGAAGAGGTTGCCCCTGCTCTCGGTTATTCTCTACGGCGAAAAAGATGGTACTCACGTCTATCTGCCCCTGGAGCCCACCGACGGCGTTGTAGAGGCATCGCGCCTTGCCCTAGACCACGATCTTCCCCTTCATTTCATCGACCGTGACCTTGAAGGCATGCCTCAGGTAGAGGAGGTATTCCCTGATCCTTACGCCATAAATCGCATTGGTCACACGGCTTACTCTAAGGCGTATGCGGCTCAATGCACTCATCGACAGTCAAGCAGACAGGACCTTCTGCGGGAAGCCAACATGGCTTACCACCTGAAGAAATTGATGAAAAAACACCAACGAGTGCTCTTTGTTTGTGGGATCAGTCATTACCCCAGTATCGTCACCAAACTCGCAAGCCCTCAGGCTCAACCCATTGGCCGCCAGCATCGTGAGAGAGTAACCCTGGCTCATCTTGACGAAAGATCCAGCCGAGAAATCATGTCGGAAATCCCTTATATTGCCGGAGCTTACGAAAGAGAACGACATGATCTCCTTTCCTTTTGGCGGGAGAATCCCGAAGCTGCACCACCTCTCGACCGACTGGCACAGCACGAAACTCTTCTCCAGGAAGCAGCGGCTCAGCACTTGAAAAACTCCCAAGAGGAAGTAACCCAGAGAGAGTTTGCTGTACTCCGGCGCTTCGCAAGAAATTACGCCCTTGTTCAGGGATATCTTGCTCCAGACTTTTACCAACTCATAGTGGCGGCCCGCGGTGCGGTAGACGACAATTATTCATACGAGGTCTGGGACCTAGGAAGCAAGTACCCTTGGCAGGACGAAAGTCCTGCCCTTCCCACCATTGAACTTCGGGGGGAGGACCTCTTTCTTAACCAGAAAAAAATTCGCTTTCACCGCAGCTTCCGCACCATGCGGAAACGCTTATTGCCTGTGCCAGTCAAGAAGAAACGGTTGCAAGGGCACCAGCCAGGTGAGTGGAAACGTCAATGGCAAGGACACATGATCTGTTCCTATCCCCCAGAAGATATAGTGGTTGAAGGGTGGGGACACTATATTAAGAAGAAAGCCGGTCAGATCCTGGCCGCAGAAAATAGCCGAACCGTTCTTTTTAGCAGTTCTCTTCTGGATGGGATTGATTTACGTGAGACCATCCGTAACTGGCACGAGGGCAAGCTTTATGTGAAAGAGAACAGGCCCTTACAAGGAAAAGTGGGCTCGGTGGTCCTCATCTTCGACGAGGATCATCCCAAGGAGGGCGAATCAGAAAGATTTCCCTGGCGGGTCACTTGGTTGGGTGAACATGAACAAGAATCGGACATGGCCTTTTATGCCACGCCTTCTGGTAACAATCTTATTGGGCCGGGAATCTCCCGCTGCCAGTACGGTGGCTTTATGCTCACCTACCCTCCCATGCGGGTGTATGACATCTGGCATGATCCTTTCTTTGAAGTAGCACGAACCAAACCAGAACGATTGTTGCTAGCTGCCATTGACTATTGTGAAGAATCCCAAATTGCTTACATTGCAGCGAAGCCCCCCCGAAGTTGGTGCCACTCAGTGGCTAGCCGTTACCGGAAGAAGATAATCTACTTACCCATCGGCATGTTTTCACCGGTCTTTCTCAAGAAAATACGGAGTTTTCATGTTCTCGACGGCCATCACGTGCGAGGATACGCAGGAGAGTATATTTGATTAAGCTCTCAGTGGTCAGATTTCAGCAGTCTGCAACGACTAAGGAGCGAGGAGAAAATACTATGGAGAACAATTCGCATGTGGCTTTTGGCAATCCGCAATCCGAAATCCCTGCCCGCCATCGCGAGCCTGCTCGCTCAGGCGAGGCGGGCGGGCGCAATCCGAAATTCGCAACAGGTAGTCCAATGAAAAAGATCCTTTTCCTTCTCTTAGGTTTTTTCCTCGTCTCAGGCCTCCCTTGCCTTGCTGAAAACTATGTCCTTGAAGGACAGATGGGATCAGACATCGTCTACGAGCTCCAGCAACAGGTAAAAAAGGGGCCAGGAACCCGTAAATTGGTCTTGAGTTTTGTAGTGCCTCCCACCTTCGTTTCTCCCACATATAACCAAAAGATCCAGGGTTTTGAGTTAGCTTTCTCGCCCAAGCCCAACGAAGAAAAACGGTCGGAGGACCAGAGGGGAAACCAGATCATAACTGCCACCTGGAATCCTCCTCCTTCTGAGGTCACTACCCGTATCTCCTTCAGAGCACAAAACCAGACAAACCTTCAAAGATTGCAGACTGGAATTCCTTTTCCCTTGCGTAAAGTTCCCCCCGAAGTAAGCCCTTATCTCAAGGCCACCGCCCAAGTGCAGTCTGATGATAAGCGCATTCGCAAACTTGCCGAGGAGCTCACTAATGGCGTTACTACCCAGTTCGATGCAGTTCAGCGCATACTTACCTGGATAGTGGACAATGTCCGTTATGTTTCTCCCCCAAAACAATATGACGCCATTTACGCTCTTGAGGAACGGAAGGGAAACTGTCAGAACTTTTCGCACCTCAGTGCAGCCCTTATGAGAACGGTGGGAATTCCTGTGCGCATTGTAAACGGTGTTACCTTAAACCAGCCTTTCAATGTCTCTCGGCAAGGGGGAGTCTTGACCTTCAAGATGGGGCAAGGGCGTCACTCCTGGATTGAGGTGTGGTTTGAGGATTTGGGCTGGGTTCCTTTTGACGCGCAGCAAACTGAGCTTTTTGTCTCAAATCGTTATGTAAGGATAGAGATTGGCATAGACAACAAAGAGACCATAAATGATGGGCTTTTGCGATGGTCTCAAGTCTCGGGAAGTGAAGGAAAACCCTCTTTACAAGAGTCAATTAGTGCTGATTTTGCCAGTGATCAGGTTAAAATCACCGGCACCCGCCAGCAATATGGACCCAAGAACCTCCTTCTCGTCCCTCCGGTGGAAGCAACATTTAAAGAGATAGTAGTGCCACCGCCGCCACCGCCGCCGGTTATTCCAGAAAAAGATCGAGAAAAACTTCGTTTTCTGGTCCCATTTTTATATGGCAACCTCGAATTCCCCGAAAACGTCGATTTCGCCTTTCCCCGTGGTCCAGCAAGTACGGTTGGGGCCAACCGTTATCAAATGACCCGAAATTTTCTCGTGGAAACCGCAGAATACGTTACCACCAAATTAATACAATACGCTCAAGTCTTCGAGTTGCGAAAACCCGTGAAGCTGGAAAAAGTAGGATTGGCACTTCACAGGTTTGGAGGAGATGGGCAGCTTTGGGTTGAACTGTTCGAGGACAACAACATGAAGCCGGCAGCTTTAATTGCCACCAGTGACTTTATTAGTCTAAGTCAGCTCTCGATGAAACCAGGTTATCGTTGGGTGGATTTTGACTTCGGCCGGGACAAACCTATTCTCATGCCAGGCAACTATTGGATAGCTCTGGGATTTACCGGGAGCCCCATCGTAAACTGGTTCTATACCTACGGCAAGCCTGTTGGTCCTGTCGAAGGTACTCGCTACAAGGGAGTATACCAAGCTGATTGGAGCAACGCCCTCAGTTGTGAGTTCAATTATCGAGTGGTTGGCTTAACTGTAAAATAAGGGCTTGGAAAGGAAATTTCGCCATGGAAGTATTGGCTTTATTGGGTTCTCCTAGAAGGCTAGGTAACAGTGAATTAATGGCCAAGGAAATTAGTCGGCAAATTCCCGAGCTTCACAGGTTAAGGCTAGTGCGCCTAGCGGAGATGGATATCAGACCATGCCGGGCATGCTACACCTGCATGTTCGATGAACACACCTGCCCTCAAAAGGATGACTTCTCCAGGATCCTCGAAGCCCTGCTCAAGGCTGACGCACTTATTTTAGCTGTTCCGGTTTACATGCTTGCAGCCAATGCCAGCCTCAAGCGGTTTTTAGATAGAGGCCTTTCATTATATAGTCATTTTGAACAGCTATGGGGCAAACCCGCTGTGGCCGTGGCAATTGCCGGCATACCCGGCATGGAGGGTTACGCCAAGCTCTGCCTAGACAGTGCTCTTCGCCTCATGGGAGCACAGCCAAAAGGCAGTGAAGTTGTCTACGGCGCCCTTCCGGGTGAAGTGCTTATGAACCAGGAGAACCTGGAAACAGCGGCGAGGTTGGCCAGAGCTCTGTTTGCTCCTGCCGTTTCCTGGCAGAACCAACCCTGGCGCTGCCAAGCCTGCGGTGGCGACACTTTTCGCTTCCTTGATTCCGAGAAGGTTCGTTGCATGACCTGTAGCAGTCCCGGCAAGGCCCATATCACTGATGGCCGCATTTCTTTCGCCGTAGAGCCACCGGAGGACCACTTTTTCCTTAGCTTAGAGGGTGCCCGGCGACATTTGCATTGGCTCCAGGGTATGAAACAAAGGTTCCTCGACCACAAAAAAGAACTGAAGTCGATCTGCTTAGGCTATCTCCACGAAGGCGAGTGGCTGGAACCGAGAGAGAAAAGCAATAGAAGCACGCCAAGTCCGGATGTTTCCTGATTTATAGTCGTGAGATCTCGAGAGTCGAAAATTTTTGTTGCAATTTTGTCACAAGTTTTTTAAGGTTTTGGGCTAGCGTTTCTTCTTTTGCACAGTTCGGGTTCAGCAAATAAAGACACCATTCTTTGCCCTCATTGCCCAATGTCGCTGTGCAATCTTGTGCATCAAACCCGAGACAAAATTAAGGTGAAGGTATGACCTGAGTCAGCCAAGACACCAGTAGAAAAGATGAAATCACTTGGAAAACATTTGATTATCGAGTTCTTTCAGTGCGACAGCACCATCCTAGACGACCTTAAAACCCTTGAAAACCATCTCCTGGCAGCGGTACAACTTTCCGGTGCCACCATTATTCAACCATTCTTCCACCAATTTTCCCCCCATGGCATTACCGGAGTAGTGGTAGTCGCCGAATCTCATTTCTCTATTCACACCTGGCCGGAATATGGTTATTGCGCTCTGGATATTTTCACCTGTGGCGACCGTGTGGATGGTCACAAGGCGCTCAACTACTTGAAGGAGAACCTGAAAGCCGCAAACACCTCTGTGATGGAGGTGAAACGGGGGGTCTTGGATCTGCCCCAGTCCCAAATAAAACACAAGCCCGACCAGGATGCAGCATGAATGACCCCGTCTGGTTCGCCGAGGATGGCGCCACAAACGTTGTCATCAAGTATCGCTGTCTCCGAACTGTCTATTCCAGCCGCTCTAAATACGGCAGGATCGACATCGTGGACACAGCAGAATACGGACGCATGCTGTTCATCGACGGCATAGCTCAGTCAGCCGAACACGACGAATTCATTTACCACGAATCCTTGGTTCACCCGGCCATGCTTCTCCACCCTGATCCCAGGAGAGTCTGTATTGTTGGTGGTGCCGAAGGCGCCACCATCAGGGAGGTAGCTAAATATAAAGATGTAAGTCGTATAGTAATGGTTGATATCGACGAAGAGTTGGTTCAGGTCTGCAAACAGCATCTGAGTTCCTGGAGCAGGGGGGCTTATGAAGATCCCCGCCTGCAGCTCCACATCGGTGACGGGCGCAAGTTTTTGGAACAGGCAGAGGAAAATTTTGATGTAATTATCGTGGACCTAAATGACCCTACCGAGGACAGCCCGGCAATATACCTCTTCACTCGAGAATTCTATCAACTGGTATACCGCCGCTTGGGAGAGGAGGGGATCGGTTGTTTTCAAGGAACGGACCTGCAGCCGAGGAAGCTGACCCTTCATGCCAGAATTTATAACACCATCTCCTCTGTATTTCCCTGGGTGGTGTCTTATCCCTATATGCTCCCTTCCTTTCATTCTATGCATAGCTTCATTCTAGCTTCCAAAAAAGCGGCGCCCAGGTCTGCAGACTTGGAGGAGCGATTGCGCCGACAGAACTTCAAGCTTGAATACCTCACTCCACCCTACCTCCAAACACTCTTCCGTATGCCCGCTTACGTTGAGCAGGCCTATGTAGACAACCCGGAATTGATTACCGACGCCAAGCCTACCTTATACATGGCATGATAGGACCTCCGTTGTTCCGCCTGAGGCGGATCAGTTGTCCGTTGCTAAATGATTATCCAACTGACAAGGCAGGCGAAGAAGCATTACCAGATACAAACCTTTTCGGTACCATCCGGTTACTCTCGGGCCTAACTTTCTTTGGCCCTGCCTTCGGCCGGCCTTTCCATGAGGAGAGCATCCTCGCCGTCGTGGTAGTAACCCTTTGCCCTCCCTATGAGATTGAAACCGAGGGCAAGGTAAAATTCTTGCGCCCCCACATTACCAACTCTAACTTCAAGACACAGGGGCTTGCCAGCACAGTGCGCTATGGCCTCTTGCACCAATCGGCTACCGATGCCAGTCCGCCTTCGCTCCGATCTCACGGCCGTGGAAATTAGGTGTCCATCCAGGCTGAAGACGATATATCCGTCGATAAGGTCAGATACCTCCACCAGGAAAGTGTTTGGATAATTTTCATAGAGCAGCCAAAATTGTCCAAGATCGTATTGCGATTTTGGAAAGGCTTCAGCTTCTATGTTCAGAAGCTCTTCAAAATCTTCGGGGCGGACCTTTCTGATCATGCTCACCAACTATGTAACAGGTAATCTTGGAACCAAAGCGCGGTATGACCATCTAGCCCTTCGCTTTATCGACCCACAGGCAGACTCTGTTCTAGGCTGCGCAAATGCTCCTCGGCATATTCTAACCGGTGTTCCAAGATGGCCAGGTCCTCGGTGGTATCCTCTTGGCTGGTGGCTTTTTTTTGGGCGACCTGTTGAAGATGGCTGATATCTATCATTGTGGCGTCACCAATATCTTGAAATAACTGAAGAAGGGCTTGAGCGTATTGATCCGTGTAGGAGAAGAGATAGGCAAACTTGAAGTTTTGGCGGTAGTCTTTAAAGTAAGCAAGCAACTCGCTCTGCGTTTCTTTTTTTACCAGGGTGACGGCCTCCTGAAAAGCCTCTTCGCCCGATTCTTCAGTCCCTGCCCTATTTCGACTTAGAATCCGCTTCTTCAGTCCCGAAAAGAGGTGACCCAACCGTCTCAGACCGAACCTCAACAAGAGAGACCCCCGCCCTAAAGCCTCCGAACTCTGGATAAAGGCAGAGAAAGGCGGCGGTGCCAGGGCCGGCCTTTTTGGCTCAGGTAGCTTTTCAGGAGCCACTAAGCTAAGGGGTAAGCCCGTTTCTGCTAGGGTGCTTTGGTATTGTCGTAGTGCTTGTCCCAAGAGATCCCAGTAACCACTAGCAGCTTCCTTTAGTTTTTTCTCAATATTTTCCTCTTCCTTCTTGGCAAAATCGATAATTCTCAGATTAACCTTGTCAATTAGGTGCCGGGAGAGCATCTGCCTGAAATCCTGGTAGAAGAGGTAAAGATTCGCAAGGAGCTTTCTGGTTTCAGCCACCTTTATTCGTCTAAAGCTGTTTACCTGATAGTTCTCTATCAGTTGCATGGTGTCGCTGATAATGGGACCGTATTTAGTGTCAAAGAAGGAATCAACGTCTGTGCGGATTTCTTGCTTTAGTGAGTCCCGCAGGCCGTTAAGGGTGTGATCCACGGTGCCAAGTGCCGCCGCCACTGTTTGCTGGCGCTTCTTGATCTCGTCAGCCAAAACTTGTAGCTCTTCCTGATCTTTGGACAGCAATTGCTTTCGAGTACGGACTGAATCTTTCATGCTTTGGCTAACCCTTTGCAAATGGCTCAACACCCCCCCTAGGAGAACTCTGTTTCTCTCGCTATTAACGAGAGTTTTTAACTCATTACGAAAAGACTCATATTCCCGTCGCGAAATCTCCACCATTGTTTCTTCTTCGTACCAGCCCTCCAAGCGCCTCCTTTCCCGTGGGGAAAGATTATTTAGGCTCTCTTGTGCTTGGAGCAACTCAAAGAGGGCAGAAAAAGTGTAGATTTTGGGTTCCCTTACGAGGAGGCTGAGCTCTTCTCTAAGTCTCTCCTGCAACTGTTTGAGAGCATCAATGTCCCCATGTTCATCAAAATCCGCATTCAGAACAAAGAGGGTATGTGGCATCATTCGAAGTATTTTTATGGCTTCGATGAGTTTTAAGTCTGCTTGCCGCAGCCCTACCCGGCTGCTTATCAGGTAAATGATGTAATGACTGCTGAGTAGATACTCTTGAAGCAAGGCAAAATGAAGAGGATTGGGTGAATCGCTACCCTGGCAGTCGCCTATTTCTACCATCTCGCCTAGCCACGAGATGGGTAACTGCAGTTCCATATCCCGGAGGTATACTGACTGCGACTCCTGGCTGACAAAAGCCTGATGCTTATTGAGTTCATCTGCGCCGAATTCAAGCAAAACCGGTCTATCTTTTGCGTATCCACTGAGCCTGTCGTAGCCGCTCAAGTAAGCCTTAAGCAGGACTACGTTGGGATCAAAGGTCTCCCCGCCCGCTAGACTTTCTAGCTTCAACTCTTGGATGAATTGCTGTAGCCTCTTGCGGTCCTGTTCTCGCCTCAGATCTACTAGATCACTACTATCAGAACCTGTGGTTAAAACAACCATTGACAGGGCCTCGTTGACTTCGCCATTTATTTCTTCCCATGATTTTATTTCTACCCATCCTTTTTCCTCTGCCCCCGTCTTGATCCGGGTGATAAAGGCGGTAATGATTCCAGCTCCCCGCTTGAGCAGATCTCTACCCTGTAGGGCATTGATGAAGGTGCTCTTGCCGGATTTTACCGGACCCACCACAGCGATTCTCAATGTCTGGTCTTCTAATGATTCAGAGACTGCTGCGAGACTACGGCGCCATGAGATCACTTGGGCTGAGTCTTCACTGAAGAGGGGGGAAAGTTCCTCGGTGAGGGTCTCCAGGATTTCGGTTAAATTTTCCAGACTGATCTGCGAATCAGGATTTTGCTGCATAGCGAACATTGAGGATTTCTAAATTTTTCATCCCACCAGGGGTTTGGACCTTGACGTCATCCCCGGTTTCTTTGCCTATGAGGGCCCTACCTATGGGCGAGGTCACCGAAATTGTACCTTGAGCCAGATCAGCTTCATAGGGTCCTACCAAACGGTATTGTACTTCCTCGCCCGTGTCCAGGTCCTCTAGATCCACCGTACTACCAAAAGTTACCCGATCAGCTGAGCCCTGCGAGACCTCAACTATTTCGCACTGGCTAAGCTTGTGATGTAAGTCGTTGATCTTGCCTTCGAGCATGGCCTGCTTTTCTTTGGCCGCTTCGTACTCGGCGTTTTCAGTTATGTCGCCATGCTCTCGGGCCTCTGAAATGGCCTGGATCACTTTAGGCCGCTCTTTTTGCTCAAGCCTCTGCAACTCAGCACGCAAACGATTATATCCTTCCCGAGTTATGGGGAGGCGATTCATATATATCTCCTTGTGCAAGTGTCACTGCCATTCATAGCTTTAACGCAGGAATTTCGCGAAAATATTAACCCCTTGGGAGAGATAAAAGACGTCTCAGATTCAATCGAGGAGATATTCGCTTATGATTATAAACCCGCGCAGCATAGAATTATAGCCCTTTATTAAAATTGAAAGCCCCGGCCTTTGTTCGGCCGGGGCGTCTCCCTTAACATCTCTTTTTACCTAACCAGTCACAACCTGTCAAGGCTCTAAAGTCGCTTCGCTCACGGGCATAGGGCATAGAGTCAGCTTTCAGAGGTCGGAAGACACATATTCTGGTATTTCGAAATTCGCAATCTCTATAGGCGCCAAGTTTTCTCTCAATTAAATGGTTTCAGGACTATCAATCCTTTCATACAGAGGATGATCTACCAGGCGAAATAACCCTTCCGTGCCATATGGCAGTCGGTCTTTCCTGCCGACCACTAGTAATCCTTTAGGGACCAGGGCTTGATGAAATCGTCGAGTAATCTCTTTTTGCAGCTCATCCATGAAATAGGTGTACACCAGATTCCTGCAGAAAATGATGTTGTTATTCGACGGAGGAGCTTCCCAGATGAGATTGTGCTCAAACCACTCAATCCTCTGGGTAAGATCGTGGCGCAGGAAAAACGTCCCCTTTTCATTGGTAAAGTACTTTTGCCGCAGATGGAGAGGCATCTCTCTGAAACTACTGGCAGAGTAAAGACCCTGCTGGGCCCTTTCCAGGCAATGGCTGTCGCTGTCGCTAGCCAGCAATCGCAACTCACGACCTGAACCTGCGAAGCTTTCAAGCCAGAGAATCAAGAGGCTGTAAGGTTCTTCTCCACTGGCACAGCCAGCCGACCAAATCTTCAGCGGCTCATTCTCAGACGTGCGACCGAGCACAGCAGGTAGCCAAGTGTTCTCCAGTGCCTGAAATAGCCTGGCGTTTCGCCAAAAGCGAGAAATGGTCACAGTGAGAAGGCCGGTGAGAAACCATCGTTCTTCCTCTTTTTTCAAAATGTAACTCTGGTACTGACTGAAAGAGTGTAGGCCCAGTTCATTAAGACGGCCGATGATACGTTTCCGTATGGATTTACTCCTAAAACGGCGCCAACGTAGGCCTAGATGAGGGAGAGTAGTTTTGAGAAACTCTTTGTATTCCATAATTGTAGTCTCTAAGCGGAATATTTTTTAGTCTATCATATGTATACCACTCATCCTTTGACAACTTCTTGCTGGCGTCCATCCGGAAAGTACCTCTTCTCTCCGCTCCCTGTATCTCCTCCCGCCAGGGGAGGGGATACAGGGCGGCGAAGCGGACTTGATCAGATCAAAAAAGACTGGTATTCTTTGTTAATTATGTGTCTTGTTTTCACCCTACTTATATGGTAGTTTTTATTTTTTCTCACCTCTCCCGTTTCAAGGGCACTGACCGCAGCTTGGAGATAGTTTTGTTATATGGGGTCTATCCGGCAATGTTAAGAGGAGCCTGGTAATGACCACCGCTTGCTGTTAAAAGGCTGATCGAAATTGAAATCACTTGTTGCAAAAGGAGGAAGATTCATGAGCAAAGCCTGGAAGTACATTTTGATGGTTTCTGTGGTGATCTCTGCACTGGCATTCATGTCGCCCGCGATGGTTTACGCTGCCGACACGATCCAGGTGGGCATTGTTTTACCCCTAACCGGCTCTCAAGCAGCATTCGGCGAAATCGAGAAGCAATCTTTCGATCTAGCTCTAGACGAGATCAACGCTGCCGGCGGCATCAAGGGTAAGAAGCTCGAATTTCTCATGGAGGATGATACTGGCAGGCCGGAAGTGGGCCGCTCCGTGGCGGAAAAGCTAATTACTAAGGATAAAGTGGTCATGCTCGGTGGTGGCTACTCCAGTTCGGTAACTGCCGGGTTGGCCGGCGTGGCCCAACAAAACCGTATCCCCTTTCTGATCAACACCGGCTCGGCTGACGACATTACCGAGAAGGGTTTCGATTACGTTTTTCGTCTAAACCCGCCGGCCAGTGAGTATTCCAGCGGTGTTGAGGAATTCCTTGCCAATGTGGTGAAGCCCAAAAGTGTTGCGATTCTCTATGAAAACACAAAATTCGGCACTAGCAGCTCCAAGGCCTTCGTTAAGAGCTGCGAAAAACTTGGAATCGAGGTGCTGTTAAACGAGGGTTACGAACATGCGGGTATTGATTACAAGCCGATCTTGGTCAGAGTAAAACAATTGAACCCGGATATCGTCTACATGGTCTCCTACGTCATGGACGCGGCCCTGTTGATGCGCCAGTCCCGGGAATTGCAACTGACCCCCAAGCTGTTTATCGGCGGCGGCGCCGGCTTCACTCTACCTGAATTTAAGGAAAATGCTGGGGTTGCTGCTGATTACGTTGTGTCGGCCACCTTGTGGCACGAGGTCCTGCCTCTGCCAGGGGCCATGGACTACTTCAAAAAGTTCAAAGCTAGATACAATAAGGACACCGAGTATCACGGTGCCGAGGCCTATGCGGCAGCGTACGTGATCGCTGACGTTCTTAAAAGAGCCAAATCGCTCAGCCCGGAGGACATAAAACAAGCCCTTGCACAGACTGACATGATGACCGCTTTCGGTCCGGTAAAATTTGTCTCTTATGGGAAGAAAACCAACCAGAACAAGTTGACTACCTACGTGGTCCAGTGGCAGGGCGGCCACCTGAAACTTATCTGGCCCACAAACCTGGCAAACGCTAAGTATGTCTATCCGGTAGACTGGCTCAAGGTATGGGGTTTCTAAGGTGAATCTGCAAGCGGTGGAGGACCATCAGCCGTTCTCCACCGCTTTTTTCCAGCTGCGGAAGGAAACTTGACATGGAGGTTTTCCTGCAAACCATGGCTTCCGGAATTCTCATCGGGGGCATTTATGCTCTTATCGGCATGGGAATGACTCTGATAATGGGAGTTATGGGGATCATCAATCTGGCTCACGGCCAGCTGATGATGGTGGCCATGTACATCACCTATGTCCTGCACGCCTTTCTCAAGATTGATCCATATCTCTCCCTGCTGGTTGCCATGCCCGGACTCTTTTTGTTGGGGGTGATCATACAGAAGGCCTTGCTCAACCCCCTCATGAAGGTGGAGGCCATCCTTCCGGAAAATCAGGTGTTAATGACCGTAGGCATCGGCATGGTACTCACCGAGATCGCCCGTTTTATCTTCAGCTCCGATTATAAGTCGGTCACGACCGGTTACAGTGGTGCCTCTTTCTTTTTAGGAGGAATTTCATTTAATCTGGCTATGGTAATTGCCTTCTTCATTGCTGTGATTCTAACGATGGCACTCTTCTGGTTCCTTCTCAAAACAGACTTAGGCCGGTCCATACGAGCTACGGCACAGGACAAAGAAGCCGCGACTCTCATGGGGGTAAATTCTAGCCGAATTACAGTGATAACTTATGGCTTGGGCTCCGGCCTGGTAGCGGCGGCTGGCTCTTTGCTCATCCCTATTTTTTATCTCTTTCCTGACATAGGCGGGCCTTTCACCCTCAAAGCTTTCGTGATTACTATCCTCGGCGGCATGGGAAGTACGGTGGGTGCCATCTTCGGAGGAGTTACCTTAGGGATTGCCGAATCATTGGGAGCCACCTATATTGGCATGCAATACCGCGAAATGGTCGGTTTCGTTATCTTTCTGTTGGTCTTAATCTTCTTGCCGGGCGGCCTAAAGCGTTTGACCAAAGTATAAAAGCAAGGAGCCGGCCCTTCGACGAGTTCAGGGCAGTTATTCAGAAGCCAGAATCCAGCATTGAAAACAAAAGCAATTTTTCGATTTACTCTGTTACTGGCTCCTGGCTCCTAAAACCCAAAAGCTATGCGCTAAAAGCTCTGCTCCAAGCAAGTGAGGAGTGACATGAAACGCAACCAGGTGATCGTTGCCCTTGTCGGCATCATCTTTGTCTTGTTTCCCCTGGTGGTGAAGTCCGATTACTATCAGCACCTGGTCATCCTGGCCCTGATGTGGGTGGTTATTGGAGGTTCCTGGAACCTTTTAGCCGGATATACCGGCCAGGTCTCATTCGGTCATGCGGTCTTTTTCGGCACCGGGGCCTACACCGCCGGGATACTTGCCAACAAACTGGCCATCTCCGCTTGGTGGGGAATGGCCTTTGGCGGTTTTATCGCAGCCCTTGTGGGGCTATTTATCGGCTGGGTCTGCTTTCGCCTCCGGGGCCCCTACTTCGCCCTGGCGACCATCGCTGCGGGTGAGATCTTTCGCCTTATTGCCACCAACTGGGAAAGTCTCACCGAGGGCATGCTGGGTATCATGATTCTTCAGACTTTCCGAAGTAAACTACCTTACTATTATGTGGCCTTGGCCCTGGCGGCGTCCTCAATCTGGGTCTTCGACCTGGTAATGAAATCCAAGTGGGGTTTTTATTTTGTTTCAATCCGGGAAGACCAGGATGCCGCAGAGTCTCTAGGCATCAATGCCACTCTCTACAAAAATATATCTCTCTTGATCAGTTCGTTTTTCACTGGCATGGCCGGAGCCTTTTACATGAACTACATGGCGTTCATCGACCCTGAGGTGGTCTTCTCCCTCCACTACATCTCGATCATGGCCATTCTCGTGGGAATTATCGGTGGAGTTGCCACCATCTGGGGGCCTGCCGTGGGTGCTTTCATCATGATCGGTGTTCAAGAAACCTTCCGTAGTGCCCTCTTCGGATTGGCCCCCTCCTGGGTCAGCCAGTCCCATGTCCTGGTTTTTGGCCTCTTGGTAATATTTGTCATCCTTTTTATGGCCAATGGTGTTGTGGGTGATTGGCCAAAGATAAAGCGGCTTTTTCTCAGGAGTCGTTGAATGTGGGGGTAGGTGCAGTGAGTTTCTTTGAAGTAAAAGACATCAGCAAAAACTTCGGTGGGCTGATGGCGGTCAATGGTGTTAGTTTTGAAGTGGAGCAGGGAGAGATTTTTGGACTCATCGGCCCCAATGGCTCTGGCAAGACCACTATATTTAACCTGATTAATCAATACTTCCCGCTGACTTCCGGAGATATTTTATTCAAGGGCAAGAGCGTCAAAGGCATGAAGACCTACCAGATCTGCCACCTGGGTATCGGCCGCACTTTTCAGGTGGTAAAGCCACTCAAGCGTATGACTGTCCTCGAGAATGTGATGGCTTCGGCCTTCTGCCGGGTCAATAGTTTCAGGGAATCGAAAAACTTGGCCATGGAAACACTGGAATTCTGCAACCTGCTCCACGAAAAGGACAAATCTGCCGCCAGCCTGCCAATTGCCGGACGCAAGCGTCTGGAAATCACTCGCGCCATGGCTACCAAGCCTGAGCTACTCCTTTTGGACGAGACCGCAGCGGGGTTGAATCCCGGTGAACTCGATGAGGCCATAGAATTGATTCAAAGGATTCGCGACCGCGGGGTGACCGTGATTATTGTCGAGCACATCATGAAGGTTATAATGACCATTTCCAATCGCATCCATGCCATTAACTATGGCCAGACCATTGCCGAAGGCAGCCCCGAAGAAGTAGCGAACAACAAAGAGGTGATCGAAGCTTACCTGGGGGAGGAATCCTATGCTTGAGGTGCAAAACATGGATGTGTTTTACGGTGATTTGCAGGTCCTCTGGGATATCTCCTTCGAGGTGGAGCAAGGTGAAATCGTCGCCTTGGTTGGCGCCAACGGCTCCGGCAAGTCAACCACTCTCAAGACCCTCTCGGGGCTGTTACGTCCTGCCAATGGCTCCATTCGCTTTCTGGATCAGCGGTTGGACCAGATTCCGGCCAACAAGATTATCGAACACGGCATTGCCCATGTACCTGAGGGCCGCCGGCTCTTTCCTGAGATGACGGTGCGGGAGAATCTGATTATGGGCTCCCTAACCCCCCAGGCCAAGCAAAAACGAAATGAAACCATGGAGTGGATTTTCGGCCTTTTTCCCAGACTACGGGAACGGGAGAAGCAGATGGCGGGGACCCTCTCCGGCGGCGAACAGCAGATGCTCGCTGTAGGGCGCGGTCTCATGGCCTTGCCAAAAATGATCATGTTTGATGAGCCTTCCCTGGGGTTGGCCCCTATTTTAGTGGCTGAGATCTTCAAGATCATTAAGCGCATCAACCAGGAAGGTGTGACCGTGCTCGTAACCGAGCAAAATACCAAACAAACCCTGGAGATAAGTACACGCGGTTACGTGTTGGAAAATGGCCGTGTTGTGCTGAAAGGCACCGGACAGGAACTTCTCAACAACGAACACGTCAAAGAGGCTTACCTGGGTATCTAACTCCCTCCACGGATCTTAGCGCAAGCGTGTTTTCAGGCTATTTGAAAAGGAAGACAACGTAATTCTGAGATCAAGAGTGAGAGCAAAGAGTAAAGGAGGTTTCTCATGTTGGTGCAGGATTGGATGAGCAGCAAGGTCATAACCGTTGATCACGATGCTTCTATTATGAAAGCATCCAAACTTATGAAGCAAAATGGCATTCAACATCTGCCGGTTCTTAAAGGAGACCGCCTCATTGGGATGGTTTCCGACCGTGATCTCAAGGAGGCCCAGCCCTCCAAGGCTACCACGCTGGATATCCACGAGCTCTACTATCTGCTGGACGAGATCAAAGTCAAGAGTGTAACATCCCGACAGCTCTTTACCACCACCCCCAAGGAGACCTTGGAAAAAGCGGCCGCCACAATGCTCAAGCACAATATCTCTGCACTGCCGGTGGTTGACCCGGAAGGAGCGGTAGCAGGAATTATTACCAAAGGCGACGTCTTTCGAGCCTTTGTCGCCATCTCCGGCATTCATCGGGCTGAACTGCAACTTGGCTTTGAATTGGAAGACCGGCCTGGTTCCATCGGGGAAGTTGCGAGCGTCATCCGGGCTCACGGCGGACGCATAGTGAGCATTTTGACTGAGTATGAACGTGCACCCGAGGGCTTCCGGTTCGTATATATCCGGGCCAGGGAAGTAGGGAATGAACAGGCCCTGTTCAAGGAGCTTGAGGGCAAATATAAGGTTCTCTACCATTCTCACGACCGTTTGGATTA
>JAJDNT010000178.1 GCA_022340515.1 Deltaproteobacteria bacterium | reverse complement strand
ACAGTAATCAGCTGGCAGCAGACAGCAAGCAGCAGGGAGATGATTTCTAATTGCGGATTTTTAATTTCGAGATTTTCACCCTATGCTCTATGCTCCATGCCCTATGCTCAATGAGACCCTTTTGGATTATTTTAAAAATTGAAAACCTATTGACCTAAGTCAAAGCAATCTCCGCCACACTGGGATAGGATTTAGGTAATTCTTGGCGGAGGTGAAACCATGCAAAAAGACGAAATCCGCTGCCCTGGGCAGAATACAATGTTCTGGAAACCAGACGACATCTATGATGTGAAGTGCCCCAACTGTGGTGCGCCGGTGGAATTCTGGAAAGACGATAGCAAGCGTTCCTGTAAGTGCGGGCATCGATTTCTTAATCCAAAGCGGGATCTTGGTTGTCTAGAATATTGTAAATACGCGGAACAATGTATGCCAGACATGTTCCAAGGGGAGAGCTTGAAGGCTATCTATCGTGACCGGCTTCTAGTTGCAGCCAGGATTGCGTTGAAGCCTGAGGATTCTCGTCTCAAGCGCACCCAGGAAATAGCGGAGGTAGCAGAGGAGATTCTGGACGAAGAAGGTGGCCAACCGAAAGTGGTATTTGCTGCAACAATCCTGGGAGACTTAGTATTGAATTCCCATTACCAGGGACGACAGGAAGCTTCCTCAAGCCAGGGGGAAAACCCCATAGCGATGGTTACAAAGGTTCTCGCCGAGCTGGGCACTGAAAAAGAGGTAATAAATCAAGTTTGCCAGATAATTGAAGATAGAATCAATGGAACGGGTTCTGAAGAGGTCAACCACAAGATTGTCTCTGATGCATTGATGGTTGGCAACCTTTCGGAGAAAAAAACTCTCCTCGAAAACAAGGCCATTGAGGGGCTTATTGAGAGCAAAGTTCAAACGGAAACCGGCAAACGTGTGGCCCGGGAGCGACTGCTCTCAGATTAAATGGCCTATATTTACGCCACAAGGAGCACCAAGAACACAAAGAGATTTTGTTGGTAATCAGAAAACCCGGCAAGAGTTGATCTTGCCGGGTTTTTCTATGCTTGCCAGGCAAACCTAGTCCTTCCTCCCTTCAAGAAAAGACCCTATCTGATCCCTCAACTTGACAGTTCCGAAGATTCTGTGCCAGAGTTCAGGGGATTAAAGATTTGTCCTTCGGACTCTCGCCCTTCGGGCGGGTTCCCGGTTTCAGATTGAAGATTTTAGATTTTGCTTTCAAGTTCCTAGATTTAGTTCTTAAAAAAAATCTGCAATTGTAAAAGGGCCCGGGAGGATTGAGGAGCTTCGTGAGATGCAAGATTCCAAAAAGACAAAAGGCCAACTTCTGGAGGAGTTAAACTTGCTGCGCCAACGGATTGATCAGTTGGAAGTGGCAGAAGATGCATTGAGGGAAGCTGAGGAACAATATCGTACCCTAGTAGAGCGGGCGGACGATGCTATCATCATCATTCAGGACGAAAAAACGGTCTATCGCAATCCCACTTACGAAAATTTGCTTGGCTACAGCGTGAGCGAAACAATGGACCGCAGTTTTCTCGACTTCGTGATCCCGGAAGACAGAGAAGAAGTAAGGCAACATTACTATAAGCGTTTACAAGGTGAGGAAGTTCCAGACGAATACGAGGTAAAACTTATGACACGCTCCGGGGAGCTCTTGACTATGGAGGTTAAGCCCTGCCTAATTGAGTATAAGGGGGCGTCCGCGACAATGGTGGTGATGCGGAATGTGACCGAGCGTCGACGGATGGAAGACGCTTTGGAACGCATGCGTTCGAGGCTGTTGAACCTCCTGGAAAGTGAAAGGAGCAAGATCTCAAAGGTTCTCCACGATACCATCGGTCAAAACGTGAGCATCCTAGATTTTAATCTAACTACCATAGTGGAGATGCTTGAGGAGAGCAGCCGAGAGCGGATAAGCGGACTGATAGACAACATGAGGGGAGTGATTCGGGAGACCGGCGACAGATTGCGCGACATATCAAGTGGTCTTCATCCGCGCTTGGTTCAAGAACTGGGTTTGGTGGCGGGCATCAACAACCTCATTGGCCGTTTTCAAAACACCACGGGCCTCAAAGTAAAATCATCCATCCAGGGGAATGATTTGGAAATTGAGGAGAGCGTAGCGGTGAATCTTTACAGAATTGTGCAAGAAGCCTTTACCAACATATTCAAGCATTCCAAATGCAGCTCAGTTTCTTTTGAAATGACCCTCGAAGATGGTCGTGCGGGCATGATAATCAAAGACGATGGCAGGGGCTTTAGTTTGGAAGATGTAAATAAACGAGAAATTGATCAGCGCGGTATGGGCCTTTTTATTATGGAGGAGCGCGCCAAAGCTATTGGTGGAATCCTGCAAATCTATTCAGAGCCTAGCCGAGGCACGGAGTTGCAGGTGGAGGTGCCACTGATAACCGCATAGAGCATAGAGCATAGGGCATAGAGTCAAAATATCGAATTTTCAAATCCGCAATCCGAAATTACCCATGCTCTATGCTCTCTGCCTTCCCCAGCAGTGGCCACGACACGGTAAAGGTGGTCTCCCGGTCTGGCACGCTGGAAACTGTAATTTGTCCTCCGTGTTCCTCGACAATTCCTAAAGCAATAGACAGTCCAAGTCCTGTTCCTTCTCCCTTGCTGGTGAAGAATGGTTTGAAAATCTGCTCGATGTTCTCCCCCCCAATACCAGGTCCATTATCGGTGATCTGGATCCATTGTCGGCCGTGGGATTGGAAGCTGGTCAACCGAAGTATGCCCTCACCATTGAGTGCCTGGAGGCTATTGACGGATATATTCAACAGGACTTCTTTCATTTTAGCCCGGTCAAAATAACAAGGTTTCTCCTCAACATTAGGTTGGTAAGTAATCTTAACTTTTCTCGTGAGGTCGGTGTCTTGTTTGAGCTGAGATACTGTTTCCTGCAGGAGCTCAGCCACTAGTCCGGAGGTAAGGTTTGGTTTGCTCGGTCGAGCGTAGGCGAGAAACTCGGAGAGTTTTTCTTTTAATCGAAGAGTCTCTTTTTTTAGAAGAGACAGCACTAGTTCTTTTTCCCCTTCTTCCTCTTCGCCCTTTTCCAGGAGTTTGATGCCCGTCAGAAGGGCACCCAAGGGCGTACGTATTTCGTGGGCTAAGCCCGAAGAGATCTCACCTAAAAGAGCTAGCCGCTCTTGCCGCCTCAGCCGGTCCGCCTGGGTGGCCACCTTTGCCTCGAGGTTTTGAGAATACTCTAGCAATTGAGCTTCTAGTTTCTTTTGTTCTGTAACGTCACGCAAAATGTGCAGCCTGGAGTGGCTGCCGTCGGGGTTGTAGAGTGGTGAGACCAACATGTCGTAGGTGCTGCCGGTAACCAGGGAAGTCCATTCCAGTCTCTGGGGAGGGCCAAAAACACTCATTCCCTCATGGCACTGGCGGCAGTTGGTTGAGGAAAGGCCGAAGAATTCGTGGCATTTCTTACCCAGGCCGTTACCGAACTGGTAAATCAAATCCTTGTTCATGAACTCAATCTGGTGATCGCGGTTGGTTATGAATACGCCATCTATGAGGTTTTCAAAGATGACACGCAGTCGATCCCTTTCGTCCCGAATTCGATCGTTGCTCTCCTTGGAGGCCCTTGTCATTTAGTTTCACCTCCCCCTCCCCCTCCCCCTAAACCCCTCCCGCCAGGGGAGGGGGAGTTGTGAATCTACTTAAAACTTCCCTCCCCCTTGATGGGGGAGGGTAAGGCCTGCCCGCCATCGCTCTCGCTTAGGCGAGGCGGGCGGGGTGGGGGTGAATATGATCATGAAGCAAGTCTTTGTAGCCGAAAAGAACCTGGTCGTTGATTTGTAGAATTTATGATAGAGAAGATAAAAAAATCCCTAAGGGATTATGCCGGTGGTTCGATTCCGTATTTCTTCATCTTCCTCCACAAGGTGTTGTAGCCCATTCTGAGTTCTTTGGCGGCGCGGCTTCTATTCCACTGACAGTGTTCTAGTACCCTTCTGATGTGGGCCTGCTCCATGGCTTGCATAGTCAAATCACCAGAGCTTTCCAACGCTTCAAAAGTTTCTACCGGGGGCATACAGGCTTCAAGCGGAAGATCAGAGGGTTGGATCTCCTCGCCTTGGCAAAAGATAAGCGCTCGCTCAATGGCATTCTCCAGCTCCCTGACGTTACCGGGCCAAGGGTGGGCCTGGAGCCTATGAATTGCCTCCGCTGAGAGTGAACTCGGCCTCCTACCCATGTGGTTTACATAGTGTGAGACGAAGTGCTCTGCCAGGGGTTTAATGTCAGCCAATCTTTTTCTTAGTGGCGGCAGATAGATTGGTATTACCTTGAGACGATAGTAGAGGTCACGGCGAAACTGACCCTTCTGAACCAGACTGGCAAGGTCCTTGTTGCTGGCGGCAATAATTCTGACATTAACCCGATGCTCAGTGGTGCCGCCAACCCGTCGAAAAGTGCCGTCTTCGAGTATACGTAGCAGTTTAACCTGGAAACTAGGGCTAGTCTCACCGATCTCATCCAGAAACAAGGTGCCAGCATCTGCTACTTCAAACAAACCTTTCTTGTCCTTGATGGCGCCGGTGAAAGCACCTTTGACATGGCCGAAAAGCTCGCTCTCGAGAAGACTCTCGGGAAGGGCTCCACAGTTAATGGCCACAAATGGACCGTCAGCCCTGCGGCCAGAGTGATGAACGTACCTGGCCATAAGTTCCTTGCCGGTACCGCTCTCTCCCTCTATGAGCACGGTGGCGTCGTTTTGTGCCACCTGTTGAATTAAGCTCATTACCTCTTGCATCTCGGGGCTTACCGCCACAATCCGACCAATTCCGGCCTGCTGGGCTATCTCTTTTTGTAGGTAGGCAACTTGACGGCGGAGTTGAAGCCTCTCAACCGCTTTTTTCAGAGTGATCACCAGGTCGTCGGGATCGACTGGTTTGGTAAGGTAGTCGTAGGCCCCTGCTTTCATGGCTTCCACCGCAGTGTCTACCGAACCGAAGCCGGTTAAAAGGATTACTTCAGTCTCCGGAGATTTTTCTTTCGCTGCAGCCAAAACTTTCAGACCATCGACCTCATCCAGGCGAAGGTCGGTGACCACGGCATGATATTGGCCAGTGGCAATTCGCCGCAGGGCCTCACCACCACTAGCAACAGCAGTTACCTCAAACCCTTCCCGCTCCAGGTACATGGTCTGAGTGAGCCGCAGGGAGTCGTCATCTTCTACGAGTAAAATACGATTTTCCAACATAGAGTAATTTTAACAGCCAGAAGAGTCTTTACAAAGAGTAAGAATGGCTCTAGCCAGGATATTTCATGAATTGCTGTAGCGAGACCGTTACTCCAGCATGCCGCAGCATGAGGGTTAGCCTTCTTTTTCAGCGAGAGGGAGGTAGATTCTGAAAGTAGTTCCCACATTCGATTCGCTGGAGCATGAGATGTAACCACCATGGTTTTTGACGATTCCGTAAACCATGGATAGCCCTAGACCTGTTTTGTCGTTTTTGTCTTCCTTGGAATAGAAGGGATCGAAAACGTGTTCCAGGGTTTCTTTGCCCAGGCCAGGACCGGTGTCAGATACAGTAACAAGTACACACTCTCTCATTGAAACTGCCGCATGAGCACGGCGAAGAAAATCCTGGTCTAAAGTCATCTTTTTTGTCTCGATGATAATTTTCCCTCCATCCGGCATGGCCTCTCGCGCGTTGATAGCCAAAGCTAGCAGAGCTTGTTCAATCTGGTTTGGGTCTCCATTAATAGCAGCAGGCTCATTTGCCAGGTGGAGCTCTAGCTCGATCGTCTCTGGCATGGTTCTGGTCAACAAGTTATATGTTTTCTTAATTTCTTGGTTTAGTTCAATCGGCTGTTTTTTGCTCTCTATCTGACCGCTGAAAGCAAGTAGTCTCTTTGACAGGACTGCGCCCCTAAAGGCAGCATTGGTAATCTCCAAGAGTTCCTGATAGTTTGGATCATCCCGATTTTTGCCCCACATAAGGCGTTCAACGTAACCATGCACCGCCTGAAACAAATTGCTGAGTTCTTGGGCAACCCCGCCCGACAAGGTTGAGATGGCCTCTAGTTTCTTGGACTGGAGAAGTTGTCCCTCCAGTTTCTTCTTTTCCTCTTCCGCTTGCTTACGGGCGGTGATGTCACGGACTACACTTACCCAACCAATGTTCTCTCCTCCTTGGTCTGTAAGTGCCATTACCGTGTGCTCGGTAGGAAAGACTGTCCCACCCTTTCTTTTCATTTCGAACTCGGCCAAATGCAGGAAACCGTGTTCAGATATAGCGGGATGGAGATGGTCTTGGAACTTTCGCAAAGAAGATTCATCCACATGCAGGAAGTTGGTTTCACGGTCCAACATTTCCTGGCGATTGTAGCCGAACATCTTTAAAGCA
>JAJDNT010000177.1 GCA_022340515.1 Deltaproteobacteria bacterium | reverse complement strand
AAATCCAATCGAGTAAATTCATCCAGCTTAACAAGTGCTTTTGCTGAGGCCGCAGGCGCGGGTTCAGCATTTTCGGTAGCTTTTTCGATTCTGGGGAACAAGGGTTTGCCGCGACGCGTAGTTGTGTTCGGCAGCAAGGTTCCCCAGGATGCGTCTTGGTCCAGTCTCAACTTCAAGGGATCGATTTTAACTCCCAATCGATCGAGCAATTCCTCGCTGGTGTCCGGCATGATTGGGGCCAGAAGCACCCCTACTATTTTCAAGCTCTCCAGAGAATAGTAAAGGACAGTCCGCAAACGACTCTGCATCTGAGGATCGCGAGCCAAAACCCAGGGGGCACTCTGGTCAATGTAGCGATTCACGTGGTTGATCACCTCCCAGATCGCCATGAGAGATTTGTGGAACTGCAAATGTTCCATGTGGTCCGCGTAGGTGGTGGGTAGGTTCTCCACCGCCTCTTTCAACGCACTATCCTCTTTTTCCTCAAACTCAGGCTGGGGAATCTGACCTTGGCAGTACTTGTGAATCATAGTGAGAAGACGACTGGTGAGATTGCCTAAGTCATTGGCCAAATCAGCATTAATTCTCGAGATGAGGGCCTCTTCACTGAAGCTGGCGTCGAGGCCGAAGACCATTTCCCTCATGAGGAAGTAGCGAAAACCGTCTAGGCCGTAGATTTTGAGGAGATCCAAGGGTTTGACTACCGTTCCTCTACTTTTCGACATCTTTTTCTCCTCAACGTTCCAGTAGCCGTGAACATTGAGATGTCGGTAGAGGGGAATGCCGGCAGCCTTCAGCATAGTTGGCCAATAGATACCATGGGGTTTGAGAATATCTTTGGCGATTAAATGTTGAGCCACAGGCCAAAAGGTGGAAAAGAGAGGGCCATCAGGATAGGACAGGGCGGAGACGTAGTTGATCAGAGCGTCAAACCAGACATAAGTGACGTAACGTTCATCAAATGGCAGGGTGATTCCCCAACTCAATCTTGATTTTGGCCTGGATATACAAAGATCCTCCAGTGGTTCGCTCAGAAAACTGAGCACTTCGTTTCGATATCGCTCCGGTCGAATAAAGGTAGGATTTTTCTGGATGTGGTCAATGAGCCAGTCCTGGTATTTACTCATTTTGAAAAAATAGTTTTCTTCCTCACGCTCTACAGGGGGTAGATCATGCTGGGGACAGTTGCCGTCAACCAGTTCTTTTGCGGTATAGAATCGCTCACAGCCAACACAATATTGGCCGCTATAGGAGCTAAAGTAAATATCTCCTTGGTCATAAACCTTCTGGAGGATATAGCTAACCACTTCTTTGTGAAGCTCATCGGTGGTGCGAATGAAGTAGTCATTGGTAATATTCAGGTTTGGCCAGGTTTGGCGAAACAAGTCGCTAATCTCATCAGCATAAGCTTGCGGATCTTTACCTGCAGCAGCGGCGGCCTCTACGACTTTGTCCCCATGTTCATCTGTCCCGGTGAGAAAGTATGTTTCTTTCCCTGTAAGCAGATGGAAACGGTTTAGAACATCCGCAACGATGGTGGTGTAAGCATGGCCGAGGTGGGGTGGGGCATTCACGTAGTAGATGGGTGTGGTGATGTAATACCTAGCTGCCATGGATCCTCCCTGCATTAGCTTCTATCCATCTCCTGTTCCAGTTTATCTTCACTCTCAGCAGAGCGAAGGCGTGCTGCCGTGCTGTCTTTTAGATCGAGAATACCAAATTCAACCTCTCTGCCATCGTTTAAGGCGACTACCACCCTCTTTTCCATGACGTTTTGGCGGACCACCTTACCTTCCCCTTCAGGTGTCATTATACGCTTACCAACTTTGGGCATCCCCTTTTTCATTTCGATATAGTCGGCATATTCGTATTTGAGACAACACATGAGCCGACCACAAACCCCAGATATTTTTGTTGGGTTGAGGGAGAGGTTCTGCTCTTTAGCCATCTTTACCGAAACGGAATGGAATTCTTTAAGGAAGGTGGCACAGCAAAGTTCGCGCCCGCAAGGACCAACGCCTCCAATCATTTTGGCCTTGTTGCGGACACCGATTTGTCGAAGTTCTACCCGGGTGTGCAATTCTTTCACTAGATCTTTGACCAACTCGCGGAAATCTACCCGACCGTCGGCATAAAAGTAAAAGATGATCTTAGAGCCGTCAAAAAAACTCTCCACGTCTACTAAGGTCATGGGCAAAGCGCGCTCTTCTATGCGTTCCTGACAGAAGCGGTGGGCTTCTTGCTCTCGGGTGAGACAGTCCTGGTATTGCTGGCGATCGTTATCGTTTGCCAGTCTGAATACCTCCTTCAATTGGTCCTTGGGGAAGTTAGGATCTCGCTTTCTCACCGGAGTTGCCACTATACCAAAACTTAAGCCTTTCTCTGTTTTAACGATCACCTCATCTCCCTCGTTGAGAACGAAGTGACCGGGGGCAAAATTATATATTTTACCGCCTTCTCGAAAGCGTATGCCAACGATATTATCCATAAAGCGTCCTAGTCCAACTTGTGTCATTCATTATTTCAGTTTCCAAGGTCAGCCACCAAACCTAACTGGCCAACCAAATCGTTCTCTAGCCACCATTGGAAGATCTGCTCCTGCCTGTGTGGCCTGGCCCGTCGCTCGTGCGCAAAACAAGAGCAGTAGTGTTTCGAGACTCAATCTTCTGTTGACATTATAACCGATAGCTTCCTGAACTGTGCAGACAAGGTCGAAGATCTGCAATAGGTGGTGGGATTTCATATGTGATGCCAAGGTCTCAACTTTATCGGCGAGATCTGAATTGAGAAGACCAACACTTTCCGTTGCCTCGAACTGTTGCACCAGGAGATCCCGAATCCATGTTTTCAACCATTCCAGATCTTGCTGCAAATCTAGATTGTCGCCTTTCCAACTGTTGGTTGCAGCCAATAGGTCGGGAATTCGAGATTTGTGGATCTCGGCCACTGTTTCAAGAATCCAATTACGGCGACTAATCTGTTTTTCGTCCAGCAAGGCCATTGCTCTAGATAGACTACCACCTGCCAATCTGGCTATTACAGCGGCGCGCTCTGGTGCTATGGAGTGAGTCTTACACAGATGGGCCGATATTTCCACCGTTGCCAAAGGTTGAAAAGAAAGATGCAGGCAGCGAGAGACAATGGTTGGCAAAAGACCAGTGGTTTCGAAGGCAGTCAAAATAATCAGATTATTCTCTGGTGGTTCCTCAAGAACCTTGAGAAGAGCATTAGCAGCCTCTACCTTTAAATATTGACTATTGCTTATGACAGTTACCCGATAGCGGCCCTCAAGGGGTTTAAAACGCAAACGGTGCTTGAGAGCACGGATCTGTTCTATCTTAATAAAGGGACCTTCTCTTTCTATGACGTCAATATCGGGATGGTTACCACTGGCCGCTTTACGGCAGGAAATGCACCTATCGCAACAATCTCCACTGGCACCTTCTTGGCAATTCACCACTTTGGCAAGGGTGAGAGCTGTTAACTTTTTACCAACCCCCTCCATGCCGGTGAAGAGAAAGGCGTGAGGTAAAAGGTCCTGAGCCAGAGCCCGCCGCAAGAGGCGGATTATTCTGCTTTGGCCTATGATTTCAGCAAAACTCATTTATAGGTTTATTCCATATCTTCTAAATAGGGCTCCAACAAGGCCACGATCTCTTGGTGCAACTGTTGCTGATCCAAGGTGGCATCAAGTATTATGAAGCGATTGGGATTTTGGGCAGCAATCTTGAGGTAACCTTCTCTAACCTTTTGATGAAAGGCCAAGTCTTGTTGCTCAAAGCGATCTTCCCGCCCTTCCAGGGATGTTTGCACAATCCTCTGTCGAGCCCGATCCAAGCCGACTTCCACTGGGCAATCAAGTAGTAGCGACAAGCGCGGCCATATTCCCTGGGTGGCCATCTCATTTAGCTGTTGAATAAAAGCCAGGTCTTGGTTTCGGCCGTAACCCTGGTACACGGTGGTGGCGTCGGCGAATCGGTCACAGATGAGCCACTGCTGGGATTCCAAGGCTGGGCGAATCACCTGGGCAATATGTTGGGCCCGGTCGGCTGCGTAGAGAAAAAGTTCTGTAAGAGGTTCCATCTCGGTATGGGCCGGATCGAGCAACATCTGCCGTATGAGTTTACCCAGATGGGTGCCACCTGGTTCACGGGTTACCAGGTAATGGAGGCCACGGTGCGACAAGTATTTGGCCAGCAGTTCTACCTGGGTAGTTTTACCACAGCCTTCGATACCTTCGAAACTGATGAACACGGTTACTAATGCTCCTCCCTTTTACCCCCTGGGGCTAGCAGGTCCAAGAAACTGTAGTTTTGTGGCTCAGCCTCTTCATTTTTCCTAGGGGACTGAACCTCCTCGTCTTTTCTGTCTGCGATGCTACCTTTGAAAATATAACGGCCATAGACCTGTTGATACGGTGTCCAGCGGCAAGCACCATTTTGATCAGCAGCCAACAACCCTGAGACATGGTTGATTTTGGCATCTAAGTCGTCTGCATAGTGCAGAGCGAAGGCTTCCAAGGTTTTTGGGCGCTTAGGTGAGCCAAACTCGTATTCACCGTGATGGCTTATAATGAGATGCTGGAGCGCGAGGGAGAGGTCTAATGGAAATCCCTTAATTTTATTGATTTTTTCCTGTACCCGCTGCACTCCAAGAACCACATGCCCCAGGAGCCTTCCGGCGTCGGTGTAATCTAACTGGAGCTCGTAGGAAAATTCTTCCAGTTTTCCTATGTCGTGGAGGATGGCGCCAGTGAGAAGAAGCTCTCGATCCAAGTGAGGATAGTGCTCGCAGATTCTACCTAGGAGCCTGGTGACGGAGACAGTGTGTTCCAGGAGACCTCCCAAGTAAGCATGATGCATCATCTTGGCAGCCGGAGCCTGTTTCATTTTTTTGACAAAGTCGGCGTCAGTGAGGAAGCTCTGCAATAAACGTTTCAAATAAGAATTCTTGACTTGAGCTGCGAGGTCGGTGAGTTGAAGCCATAGTTCCGCCGGATCCTTGGGGCCCGTGGGCAGATAGAGGCTGGGATTAACCTTTTGGGGATCAATCCGTTCCAGGTCGCTTATGTTTAGCTGGAGTTCACCTTGATAGCGTTCCACTCTGGCGCGTACTTGTACCACATCGTTGACCTCGAAGTCGCCATTCAGCTCAAGGGCCCGTTCCCAAATACGGGCCTCAGTTTCGCCGGAACGGTCTGCCAGACGGATTCTGAGAAAAGGATTACCACTGCGGGTGTTGCCCAGAGTCTTGGCCTTAACCAGAAAGCTGCTTTCGAAACTCTCGTTCTCCTTTAGATCTGTGACAAAAAGTTTAGATTCCACTTGATTAATCCATGGGCAAAAGTCTCTGCACAAGTACTCAAATTGACATTACAAAGTGGTACATTCTACCCGAACTATTGCCGAAGTCAAAGGATAAAGGGTTTAGAGAGGGGATGTTAGGAAACCGGAAAGCCCATGGAGAAGACTGTCATTTTGTAGGTGGCCAACAGGCTTTGTCCGTGGTCCGTAGTCAGTCGTCAGTTGTCAAAGATACTTTGCCCAATGCGTTCCTTGCAACGGACAACGGAACACTGACTGGGGACTAACTATCTGAATTGCTTGGCGTAGGCTGCTGCTTCTAGGCCAGCCACGCAGCCCTCTCCCACCGCTTTGGCGAGCTGCCAGGGCAGGCCACAAATGTCACCGGCGGCAAACAAACCTTCAATGTTGGTTCTTTGCCTTTTATCGGCAGTGATAAATTGGGGTGACTCGGCATCCATGGCCACACCCAATGTGCTGGCAAGTTCGATGGCACCCTTAGCGCCCAGTTCAATGAACACCCCTTTTACCTCAAGAAGTGTTCCATCGTCGAGGAGCAGTCCTTTAACCTGATCTTCTCCTAAGATCTCTGCGACTTTACGACCTTCATGTATGGTGATCCTACTTTTTCTGAGCTGATGGGCCAGTACTTCCGAGACCTCCAGTTGGTCACAAACAAGATGGATATCGCTTGCATAGAATGTCATGGTAAGAGCACCGCTGGCTGCAGCACTTTCATTACCCACCACTGCTACTGGCTCGCCGCGGAAAAAACCACCATCGCAGTCCACACAATAGCTTACTCCGCGTCCCAGCAATTCTTTTTCTCCAGGCACTCTGAGTTTGTTCCGTGAAATACCCATGGCCATGATCAGGGCTCTAGACTTAAGGTATGCCCCACTTTCATTTTGGATAATGAACCATTGATCCTCCTGAGAAACTTTTAATACGTTTTCATCCATAAAACTGGTGCCGGCTGCCTCCGCCTGAACAATTCCCTGCTGTAGTAGATCCTCCCCGGCAGTTCTTTCCATGCAGCAGTAGTTTTCGATGTGGGCCTTGTGGAGACTGCTCTTGGATGGCTTGCCAATGACCAGTACGCTAACTTTGGCTCGAGCTGCATGAATGGCAGCCTGTAGCCCAGCCGGGCCGCTCCCCAAAATGATGACATCGTATACATTCTCCGTCATTGGCTTCTCCTCAACATTTCCATCATAAATTTTACTCAAAGGTAGAGTTAGATTCAATAAGACCAGCGAGGAATAGTCAAGGGGGCGATCCAGAGCAAGTTAAATCTCGCCCACTGGATCTATAAACAGGAGTTTCCCAATTTTTTTGAATTCTGCATCCATGGTGGTGACTAGGTGGATGGCCAGGGTGAGCTACTCGGTAAACCAGCATAGTCGCTGCCATTCATAAACTACTTTTGAGCCGATGGGACTATCCTACCGCCGATGCAGATGGCGGTCCTTCCAAACAGCGGAAGCTTCACACCGCTTGCTTCCTGTTTACCTCGCAGCTCACCCTATCCTTCCTCGTAAATGGTTGCTCATTCGAAATGTTTCCTGGTGCTTCTTCTGAGTGACTGGCCCTCTTGAATCCCGCCTCCGGCGGGTCCGCACAGCGGAATTCAACAGGGCTGGCGGGAGGCCTGAGCCACTTTCCCGCCTCCGGGCGAGTCACTAAGAAGAGACATCAGCAAAGGCCAAAAGGGGAAGCTGCACAACAACGACCATCTGAGCAACCGATCTTTACTCTCTCAGCCTCGAGAGGGCCTGCATGAAGATATGGTGCACCCTAAACAGTAATCCTGCCAATAGATGGTGCGAATCATGTGCGTTGTGGAGTAGCTTCCCCGTGGCCTATGTCTCTTTAAATATTTTTGGGGAATCTCCTAATCTGTAAAGCATTGCTGGGCCGGTTGGTCGAATAAAATAGTGATGCGGTGGATTCCCTTGCTCAGCGAACGATGCACCACGTAGCCAGTATGATGGAAGACAGCGGCGACGGCTAGATTGGTAGGATCAACATAAGCCACGAAGCCGGCGATTTGCTTGCTCTGGGCGATCTTCACTAGGTGGTTAAGTAAACATGTTGCAACCCCCTTGCCTTGCCAGTCTTGTCGCACAGCAAAGTCCACTTCCGCAATGTTGGTTTCTTGGTCCAGTAAATAGCGTCCTAGGGCAATCACCCTCTCAGAACCCAGAGACCCTATAACCCCCACCACCGACATTTCTTTTTCATAATCAATGTTGAGGAGGTCCTGGAGGTTTCTTTGAGGAAACACCCGCATGGCGGAGATAAACCGGACATAATGGGTCTGATGAGGAAGGGCGTGAAAGAATTCCTTTAGGCTTCTCTCATCTGTGGGCTTTACAGGCCGGAAAAGCACTTCAGCATCATCACCGTAGGGCTGGGTTATCTCCCACTCATCTGGATATTGAAGGGTATCACCCAATGGCAGCAGTTGATCTTCGTAAGCATAGCGCAGCCTCTTGGCAGCCGTTAAAAGTTCACCTCGAAATTTGGGATGGGCGAGGTTGATGAGAGCCAGAGCACGTTCCCGTATGGTTTTTCCGTGGAGGTTGACCGCGCCGAACTCGGTGACAATGTAATGTACGCCTCCCCTGGTGTTGACTACTCCTGCTCCCTCGCTAAGGTGAGGTACTATCCTAGACTCGTTGCCATCTAAAGTGGTGGACGGAAGTACGATGATTGACTTGCCTCCTCTGGAAAGGGTGGACCCACGGATGAAGTCAACTGAGCCTCCCACGCCGCTGTAGATTTTATAGCCCATAGAGTCGGCGCAGACCTGGCCGCTGAGGTCCACCTGTAGGGCCGAGTTGATGGAAACCATTCTTTCGTTTTTACTTATAACCGAAAAATCGTTAGTGTACTCGATGGGATGAAACTCCACCATTGGATTGTTATGGACAAAATCATAGAGCTTTCTCGACCCCATACAGAAACTGGCAATTATTTTCTTTGGATGGAGAGTTTTTCTGGTGTTGTTGATCACGCCTGCCTCCACCAAGTTGAGGTAAGCGTCGGTGAGCATGTCTGTGTGTACCCCCAAGTCCTTCTTTCCTTCCAATGAATAGAGGGCGGCATTTGAGACGCTACCGACTCCCGCCCGGATAGTGGACCCATCCTCAATGAGCTTTGCCACATGTCTACCGATCTGATGGGCTGTTTCATTCATGAGTGGCGGTGGCATCTCTAGAAGTTCTTCCTCATGTTCTACGATGACGTCAATATCGGTTACGTGGACATAGCTGTCCCCCAAAACTCTAGGCATACGAGGGTTGACCTGGGCGATTACCACATTTGCATTGGCAGCTGCCGCCTTGACGATGTCCACAGAAATACCTAGGGAGCAAAAGCCGTGTTCCCCCGGTGGAGAAACTTGGATGAGAGCTACATCAATGGGAGTATGACCGCTGTGGAATAGCTCTGGCACATCAAAAAGGTAAATGGGAGTGTAGTCAGCTCTTCCTTCGGTTATTGCCTGGCGGGATCCCGAAGCAACAAATAGCGACTTGAGTCGAACTTTGTCCTGGAAAGTCTCGTCGGTGTAGGAAGTCCTGCCCAAAGAGAGCAAATGGAGCACTTCCAAGTCAGCTAGCTCAATGGCCACCCGCTCCAAGGCTTGGACAAGGTGTTGGGGTTCGCCACAACCAGAGCCGATGAACACTCGGTGCCCCCTCCGAATGAGCCGCATTGCTTTTTCAGCGCTTTGGACTTTTTTGTTGTAATCGGTACGCCAGTCAGAGGATCTCAGCTTTTGTGCTTCAGCATGAGTCTCAAATTTTCTCGGGTGACTCGAAGTGTTAGAAGGGGATTCCATTTTCTACATACCTAAACGTGCCAGTTTAACAATAATCTTATGATCGCTCAGCAAGCCTGTCAAGAACAAGGGTTTGCGGCGCTGCAATTGAATCATCGAAAGTATATTACAATTAATACATAATAAATCCGAATACCGATCCGTCTGAGGCGGACTAAACAAATTCAAATGTTCAAAATTGCTCCTCCGGACTCCCCACCCTTCGGGCGGGTCCCCAGTTCCAAAGGACCAAAACTGCCAGAGAAGAAATTTATTCGATTTTGTTTTAAACATTGAAGAATTTGAAATTAGGATTTGTTTCGTGCTTCGGATTTGGGATTTCAAATTTGATAGAGTCTGCACTTCTCTTTGGTTATTAAACCCTTGGAATTTGTAATTTGCCTGGGGTCAGTCAGCCGGGGCTTTTTGAGGTAGGAATTTGTAAAGCACAGCAGCAGTAAGGATCATAGCCAGACAAAGGATCTGGCCCATGGAAAGGAGACCCCAAAGTAGGCCGATTTGTGGATCAGGCTGGCGGCAGAATTCCACCAGGAAGCGAAATATCCCATAGCCGCCCAGAAAGAAACAGACCATAGTGCCAGCCTTGAAAGACCGCTCTTTTAATAGCCAGAGAATAATAAATAAAACTACTCCCTCAAGAGCAGCCTCATAGAGCTGGGAGGGATGCCTGGGTTCTGGGCCACCCGCGGGAAATACCATGGCCCAGGGGACGTTGCTGGGGCGACCAAAAAGTTCGCCGTTGATAAAATTGCCCAACCGCCCGAGGGCAAGAGCAATTGGGACAGTAACAATTACCACGTCCGCTGCTTCCCAAAGAGGAAGCTTGCGCCGCCTGCAGAACAAGATACCCAGGGCCACGGCGCCAATAAGTCCACCATGAAAAGACATGCCACCGTGCCAGATGGCGATTATTTCTAGAGGATGTTTCAGGTAGTAAGAGTAGTTGGAGAATTGGTAGAAAAGGACATAGCCCAGACGGGCTCCGACAATAAGGCCGATGGCCAGTGAAAAGATTAGGTCCTGGAGTCGAGCTCCCACTAAGCCTAGGTCGCGGGCTTTTTGTTGCCTGCCTATGAGGAAGTAACAGGAGACAAATCCCAAAACGTACATCAAGCCATACCAACGAAGTTTTACCGGGCCAATTTCGATGATGTTGGGGTTTATTTTGGGAAAGGGCAACATAGTGCAGCCGTCAAATGACCAAAGATTGAAATTTTAAAATTACTTTTAGCCCAAGTAGCACTATCACAGTAGTATTAAATCGGTCAACGGTAGTGACGGTGTCAGTTGTCCGTGGTCCGTAGTCTGTTGTTACAAAAGCATAGAGCATGGGGAAAATTCCAAATCCTGGACACTAAAACCTTAGTCGAAGTACGAAAGTCCATCCAGCCCTAGGTCTAGCAGTTGTACTCTTACTGTTTCCCCCTCTTTCAACCTGTCTCTCCCTGGCTCGACCTTGATCAGACCATTGGACGCTAGCATCTCTGCCATTATCCCTTGCTTTTTCGAACGCAGGGCTTTGACCTCCGGACCCCTTGGTCCGAAAGTAAGACGGGAAAAGAGGAAGGAGACAGTGCTTCCCTTTAGCTGAAGTGCATGAGTCAATGTAGCTGTAATCTCGGGTAAGAAAACTTGTGACAAGCCTATCATTCGGAGTAAGACCGGACGCACTAGTTGCTCGAAGGCGACATAAGTTGCAACCGGCCTTCCAGGAAGGCCAAATATCAGGGTTTTATCAAATTTGGCGAATATGACTTGCTTACCCGGTGAGATGGCAACCCCATGAAAAAACAATTCTCCATCCAAGGTGGATATTGCGGCAGACACCAAGTCTTTTTCTCCTTTGCCCGTTCCTCCTGTGGTTACCATTACATCCGTCTGAGCTTCACTGCGGAGGGACTCTGATAAGGTTTGCAGGTCATCTCCTGCAATTTCCATGGATCTAATCACTCCACCGCAGCGTTTGACCAGCTGTGACACAGTGTGAAGGTTACTGGCGAAT
>JAJDNT010000118.1 GCA_022340515.1 Deltaproteobacteria bacterium | reverse complement strand
AGAGCGTTCCAGAAATCACCCCCGGGCTGAATTCCTGGCGGTGGGCCGGAGAAGAGTTATATGCTGGAAACTGGTCGATGCCAATTAATTGATGTATATCAGTCGCTTATGTTTTATAAGACAAAAATGGGAACCAGACTGAATTTGGTTATCAGGGCTTGCTGTTCTACTGGCAGGATCTTCAGGAGGATGCAACCAAGGTTGACATGACTCTAGTTATTTTGAGAAAGTAATTTTGAATCAATAACATAGGTGGGATGAAGAAATGTTTACCAGGCAAAAAAAGTTGCACCGTCATAAAGGTTTCAGTGTTCAGGCATAATTATTGAGGATTAAAGTTTAGCGTTTCTGCTTTTTCTTCCTGACACCTGACACCTGACACCTAACACCTTGTAATTGAATGGTTAAAGTGTTGGCGGGCTTGATACATAAAAGTCCTGATTGTCGCTTCCCTTCCCGGTTGTATAGTAGAGTCGCAGGGGACATCCAGATAGGGTATCTTCAGTTTACGCAGGAAAGGCTTGACAATGGCTGAGGTAGCCATACTCGGCATGCAGGTAAAGGGATAAACGTTTACCACGCCGTTGTAACCTCCCTTGGCAAATTCCACTATTGAAGAGATACTGAGACAGGCCTCTGTACTAAGATCAAAGGAAAAGAGGTCACTTTGTTGTAGACTGTGCTCTAGGTGGGATATTTTGTGATCTTCTGGAATATCAACGAGATTTCTAACCTGTCTATAAACCTTCTTTTGTCTAAATTCCTTGTAGAGGAGGTCCCCGCCGAAATCAAAAATATTTTTCAGAGCACCTGTCATTGGCCGCAAACGTAGCTGCTTGAGATTCAAAAGAAACTCTTTTTTCGCCTCTCTTAACCCATCATAGCTTACGTAGTTTACCCATTCGCAAATAGAACCATTTACCACCTCAGCCCCGTGCTTCTCCAAGATCTTTACCAGGTTTTGATTGGAATGGTCATGCATTCGCAAGAAGATCTCGCCAACAATACCGATCAAGGGTTTGGGGGGGATAGCGGGATCTACAAAGTTTTTAGCCTCTCTGACGATTTCTTCCACCTTATTCATAATCTTGCCAAAAAGTTTTCTTCTTCCGTAGAGTTCGAAGGCATGTGCGAGAGACTCTGCAGATTTTTGGATAAAAGCATCGGTTATCCCTGATTCTCGCTCATAGGGTCTGATTTTCCAGAGTAGCCTTTCGAGGACGTCAGACACCACCATGGAAAAATATGCGGTTTTTCTAAAATCTTGCTCTTGGTTCTCTTCAAGGATATCCCCTAGCGAATAAGCATCACTGTTACTGGGGGAAATGATTTGCAGTTCCCTCAAACCGGGGAATGAATCCAGCACTATTCGTTGGTATTTGTTGTACATGCCAAAGCGGCATGGTCCCTCTGCCTCGGGCATGAAGTAAATATAGTCCCCCGGATTGAAACTATCGCCTAGGCTGTCTTTCTCCTTCTCAATAAAATGCAGTATATCCCCCATGGTTACCTGACAAGGATAGCATTCTTTGCCAGAAGTGTATTCTTTACCCAAATCCATACCCTTGTAGGTCTCCATCACTTTGGCCCGCACCCCAAAACCCCTGAAGGTTGCAGCAAGAAGATTTGCCGCAATCCGATTCATCTCCGGAATCAGTAAGGTCTTACCTTTTAGATGAGGTCCATTAACCTTTATTGGAAAACTGATCACTTTATTGGTCGCCATTTTCTATTCCCTCATGTCAGCCCGCTGGCCCAAGTTTGAACTTTGACTTTTCATTTTATTTTCTATGACGTTTTTGTATGCCTCTAGCCTGGTCATTACACCGGCAACAGCACTGTGTTCATCCAGTTCCAAGATTAGATAAGGTTTTTCCCCCATAATGAACCTGTAAAAATGTTCGATAAAAGAGTCTGGGCCACAGCCAAAGTTGGTCAAATGGAGGCCGAAATAGTTAGGATGTCTTTTGATAAATTTGGCCATCCTTAGAATTTGACCACCCAGCCCCCAATACATAAATGAGAAATCCTCGAGGTCTATTGAACTGACATCGATGAAATCCATTGGCAAAGAGAATAACCCGATCTTGGCCAGGTTCTGTCCAAGCCTCAGATTCAAGCGCTCATCGTAGAGGTTGTAAGGTCTACCCGTGACCAGCACAATTGGTTCATGGGTCTCCCGTTCCTCGATAAGGGTGCGCCCCCTTTTCTGGAGCTGATGGATAAACTGATTCTGTTTGTCTAGGCCAAAATAAAGGGCGTGCTTGATTGCAGATTTGCTTACGGCAAGTTTTGCTCCTATCTGCTCTGCAATCTCCAGAGCGAGGGTATCAGGATCATATTTGCCATGGATTACTGGATTAAGAATGGCTGAGCGGTCTATGTCCAAGGCCATCCGTGCCGTGTAAGAATTGGTCTGAACCATGGGGCAGTAGGTGCAGACCTCCGATTTTTTAGCTGTGGTCATGTTGATCATGCTGGGAATAAAGAGGTATTTGGTCTTGCCGAGCAATTCTTTGATGTGGCCGTGGGAGATTTTCACGGGATAGCAAGTCTCGGCGGCTACGCTTTCTACGCCGGCCCTGGATATAGCGGTATTGGTCGGTGGAGTAAGAACTAGGCGGAAGCCAAGGCGGTCAAAAAAATGAGCCCACATAATAGTTGTTTGATGTCCATAGAGTGCCCTTTGCTTTCCCACAGTTGGCCGTCCGTCTATGGCCATGAGAGGTTCTGCATTGGACTCTACGAAAACTCCGGCCATATATCTTTGCCAAAGTTTATCCCTGGCTTTAAAGAGGTTTTCTTTTTTATCTCCCCTGCTTTTTGTAATTTCATAGCGGCCGCATTCGCCTCCCCATACGGACCGCCGACCGTCAAAATCATATATTTTTAGTTTGCATTGGTTGTGGCAGAATCGGTCTGCCTGACATGTTTTCTCTCGGTAACTCATCTGGTCTGCAATGGCACTAGAAAGCCCTCGGAACTTACTTCTGTTGATGGTCTTGGCTTCTACCATCTCTTGGACACTCAGGGCGGCGCCGTAAGCACCTAGAACCTCTCGGTGGCAGGGGACAATGAGGCCACGGCCAAGGACTTTTTCAAAGGCGGCCACGACCCCTTTGTTCAAAGAGGGGCCTCCTAGAAACATCACTCGCTGTCCTATTTTCCTGTCGCCCACTACTCGGTTGAGGTAATTGTGAACAATGGCATAGCATAGTCCTCCTACCAGATCTTTTAGGGGTATGCCTATCTGGTCGTAGGAGACAAGGTCCGACTCCATAAACACGGTACATCTCTCGGCCAGCTTTACCGGTCTTTTGGAAGATAGGGCAATTTCCTGAAACTTTCCTACTATGTTGATTCCATATTTATTTGCCAGTTCGTGGAGAAAGCTGCCCGTCCCCGCCGCACATACCTTGTTCATGTCAAAATCGAGAGGATAGGTATTGGCGATACAGATGTATTTTGAGTCCTGACCGCCTATCTCGAAAATGGTATCCACCTGGGGGTCTATTTCAATTGCCCCTCTGGCGTGAGCTGTTATTTCATCAATGATTAGATCCGCATTGAGAAAATCTCCCACTACGTTTCTACCCGATCCGGTAGTGGCGGTTCCTATGATTTCAATCCTTTCGCCAAGGTCGCTCTGAATGTAGCCCAGGAGTTTCTTGGTCACTTCTATGGGCCTGCCTTGGGTGGGAACGTATTTTTTGTGGATGATCTTGCGGTCCTCATCGACCAGCACGTATTTGGTGGTTGTGGAGCCTATATCGATGCCCAGATATACTCTGTTAGTGCCTGTAAAAATTGTTCTTTGGACCTCATTGGTACTCTGAAAAAGGGTCTTTTCCAGTTTTAATTTGGCAGCAGTGGGCACTGTCAGTCTTTGGTCAGAGTTTGCGAGCTTGGCCAGATCCAGTCTGTTTGCGCTCCCCAATTCAAGGGCGCGCAGTGCTACCCCTAGGGCTCCAGTGGAAGTATTGTGTTCAGGGACGATGAGATTCGGAAGGTAACTCTTGAATGCTTTTAGTTGAAGACGATTTAATGATAGCCCTCCCACGAAGACTATGGGCTCTGCCAAAGTCCGATTGGAAACGATAGTGCTCATGTAGTTCATGGCGTTTCCTAGGTGCAAGCCGTAAATGATGTCCTCGAGCTTTTCTCCCTTGTTTTGCAGATGAATCATGTCTGACTTGGTGAACACGGTGCAACGGCAGGCCACGTTGGCAGGCTTATCGCTTTTGAGGCCGAGTTCTATGAAGTCGGCCAGTATAGTGTCGATCTGATCTTGGGAAATATCTTGTTCGTTGCCATAAAGTGAGGTTGCCAATCTCTGAGCCTGTTGATCGATGAAAGACCCTGTACCTGAGGCGCAGGGGCCATTCGTACTGAAATATTCCAATTCCCAGTTTTCACCAGAGTGACTAATTTGAAAAAGGGCCGTGTCTTGGCCCCCCAGGACAATTATGGTCCGTACATCAGGATTTAGGTGAAGGACGCCAAGGACCTGACTGATGGTTTCGAACTCATAGAAAGTTCCAAACCTTTGGCTGAGCTTCTTTCCGTGATTTCCGGTGAAGGAAATAGAACGAATGGATTGTTCTCCGAATTTACGGTAAAGGACTTGAATCAACTCTGCAGTTCTCTCTTCCACTCTACCTTGGTGACGTTTGTAAGGGAATTCGTGGACAATTTCTTTCCTGTCATTGATCACCATACACTTGAGGCTAACCGAGCCGGCGTCAATGCCAGCATGGTAGTGAACCCTGGAGTTACCCATCTCACTTTTCGCCATTTTGTTCACCCTCCCTTCTTTTGCTGCATCTTTGAGCAATGGCTGTTCCACATGTGATGGTTTTCCTTGGCAACTCATCTTGACCCTACTGGACTGTAGTCCCCGGGCTTTAAATAAATGTTTGAGGTTTCAAGCTGTTATAATCTTTTGCTTAAGGGTGAGAGTTCAAAAAAAATATGTTGATCACCCCTCTAGGTAGGCGATTCTTGCGAGGAATCTCTAAGTGTAAGGATGCAACTAAGATTGACATGTTAGGCAGGATTAGGGAGGATAATCACCATAAATGCGGCAAGTTATAAGATAAAGCAAAGAGTGTTTACAGTGCAAAAAAAATTGCACCCTGGAAGAGGTTTCAGTGTTCAGGTTTTACCCATGATTGTTCTTTTCCCTGACACCTGACACCTGAAAAACCCCCTCTGGGCTCGGTTACTTACTTGTCAGCTTGTCTCAAACGTCGATTTAATGCCTGCCGAGATATGCCTAAATGCATAGCAGCAATGGCCTGGTTACCCTGGGAGCGTTTCATGGCCTCGGCAATCAGCAGCAGCTCAGCTTGTTTTAGGGTGGGTAGTTTTTCAGAAAAAGATATGGGGGCAGAGTCATCTAATGGTAACCCTTTTGAGTCTGCCTTAAGAGCAGGTTGCTGCTTGGAAATATAAGATTTAAACACCTCCATTGAGAGCTTTCCAGAGACATGCTTGCTTACGGCGTCGAAAATTATCGATTCCAGCTCTCTAATATTTCCAGGGAAATGATAGGCTCCGAGAAGGGTTATCAACTCGATAGGGGGGGTTGGTTTCTTTTTTTCCAGGGTTTTGGCAGTTTTTTCTAAAAAATGGTCTAGGAGAAGAGGTAGGTCCTCTTTCCGGTCACGAAGTGGTGGAATATGGACATGGTGGATCCTTAGTCTGTAATAAAGGTCCTTACGAAACTTGCTCGAGTCCTGCAAGGTCTCAATTTCTTGATTGGTGGCTACGACTACACGCGCATTTGAGCGTTTGGCCACGTCTGAACCAAGGGGGAAAAATTCGCCATCTTGCAAAAAACGCAGAAGTTTTACTTGGGAAGCGGGGCTGAGATCTCCTATCTCATCCAGAAAAAGGGTGCCGTCCGCAGCCATCTCAACCATGCCGGTGCGGCTCTGGTCGGCACCGGTGAAAGCACCCTTCCTGTGCCCAAAAAGTGTATCGGCAAAAACATTATCATCCAGCCCGGCAACATTAATGGCGATGAAATCTCCTTGGCGGCCGCTGGCAGTGTGAATAGCTCTGGCAGCCAGTTCTTTGCCTACGCCGGTCTCACCAGTGAGGAATACAGGTTGAGGGCTATGGGCGATTGTCTCAATGTATTGGAAGATAGATTTCATCATTTTGCTGTTGGTGACGATCTCTGCGAATGGTTCGGGATCCGCCAGTTGATCGGATAAAACATGAGCCCTGAGCAACTCATTTTGCCGCTGCAATTCACGGAGCTCTAAGGCTGTCTTAACACTGGCAACCAGCCGACTTCTTTCAACCGGTTTGACTATGTAGTCAAAGGCGCCAGCCCTCATACACTTGACCGCAGTTTCGACATCGTCCGCACCGGTAATGACGATAATGGGAACATGGGGAAAATCACTGGTAATTTTTGGAAGCAGCTCTTCACCCGACAGGTGGGGCATTCTCAGGTCCAGTAGCATGACTTCGACGTCTTGCTCTGCCAGCAGAGGCATAACATCCCGACTGTCTTGACAACGAAGAAAATTATTTACGTTTGCCGACCGAAGGGCCAATTCAAAACTGTCCAATGCCTGTGCCTCATCATCCACTAACATCACTGGAAGACGGGGATAGCTCATTGCATTTTCTCCTGCAAAAAGGGATTCATCGAATATCCGGGCTAGCTACTGTTGTCAAGGGGAAGAATGACTTCAACCTGAGTACCTTTGCCGACCCTTGAGGCGAAAGTGATCCTGCCCCCGTGCTCTTCCACAATTCGCTCGGAAATTGATAGGCCCAAGCCAACACCCCCGGAATCATGTTTGGTGGTAAAGAATGGGTCGGTAATGTGGGGCAAATTCTCAGCCGGGATACCCCGTCCTTGGTCGTTAATTCGCAAGACAACGGTACCTTCTTCTTGATCAATAAAAGTTGACACCCGTATCGATCTTTCATTGTCTGGCAATGCTTGGCAGGCATTTTGGATCAGATTGATCACCACCTGTTCTAGCCGCTGGAAGTTGCCTTTTATGGGCGGGATGTTCTTGCCGTAGCGGACCGAGAAATTTTTTGTCGCCTTGTAGACCATATTCGAAACCAGTGCCAAGGCCGACTTTAGTACATCATTGATATCCACTGATTGGGTGACGTCAGGGACAGCTTTTCTGACGAAACTTTTGAGGTCATCTACGATCTGCTTGATGCGCTGGGATCCATCCGATATCCCCGAAAAGAGCAGGGGGACCTTCTCTCGCATCTCCGTATAGTTCATGCCTGCCAAGACAAAGTCCCCGTTTTCTTGGTAATACTCCTCAAGGATGGGCAAGGCACTCTCCCACGCTTCTCTCAGCAGGGGGGTGTTTAACATTATGAAATTATTTGGGTTATTTATCTCGTGGGCTACGCCAGAAACAAGCGTTCCCAGGGCTACCATTCGGCTGGCATGGTAGAGTTGCTCTTCGGACTGCTTACGCTCGGTAGTGTCCCGGGCAATACCTCTAAAGCCAATGGGCTCACCTGCAGAGTCACGGAGTAGAGAAACGGAGGTTTCGAAAAACCTTCTCTCGCCGTCTTTTGCTATAACATCCCAATCGAATGCTTGTGCAGGTTTACCAGTGCGGTAAACTTCATTAAAAACCCGGTAAGCTTCCCTGGCGGTCTCATCAGTCATGATTTGCCGGTTGTTCATCCCAAGCAATTCCTTTTCGGAATAACCGAGATATTTAGACAGGATAGGGTTGAAAAAGGTAAAGTTTCCCGCGAGATCCACCTCGAAATAGCCGTCTTCTATGTTGGTGAGGATGGTTCGAAGTTTCTCCTCGCTCTCCATTACCTCTTCTCTTGCTCTCTGCCGTTCGATGGTAATGGCATGCCAAAGGGTGGGCACGTTGGACTTCCATCGGGGTAGAATGGTAGTTATAGCAATTTCTTCGATGCCGGCGAAAACCAAAACGGGAACGGACAACTCAAAGAGCCATAGGGGTCCTCCAACAAAGGCCAAAAGTATGCCAATACCGATTAAGACCAAAGAAAGCTTGGTAGTCCAGGTATGGTAGGTAGTAAGGCGGCCATATTTTAAAAAACCGAGTATAACCGGGACGATATAGCCTAGGAGCACTGCGATCACTAGGGGAGCTTCTTGTCGAATCATCTCCGGCCAAAGCCACCAGGCGCCAATTGCCACAGTGATGATGGTGATCAGATCGCCCCAACTGTCTAATTTGCCACCCAGTTCGGAGACCTGATGCAACCTCCTGGCAATCAAGCCGTCAGTAAAGCCTAGGACAAGTGAGAAGGCCAAGAGAGTGACAAAAAAAGTATGCTCGCCCACGGCAGCAAGATAGAGTAGTAGAGGGGCGATTACCAAACGTAGACTGGTTAATATATTGGGAAGTGTAAGAATCTCTGCCTTGGAGTGACTGGCATTCATTAAAAAAATACTCCCTTAGATATTGATCTGAGTATACTCCTTTTTTAAAGGGCGACCAATAAGATAGAGTCAGGTGTCAGGTTTCGGGTGTCGGGAAAAGAAAAATCGAGGGTGAAATCTGAAACCTGACACCTCATTAGGGTCTGCATTAATTCATGGGGTTCGCCATTTGTGCTGGTATCCAAAGCGGCTTTATCGTATGCTGCCCCATTGTCTGAAAAGTTATCCCGGATATTTCATGACTCTTCTTGCTCGCGACAAAGCTGCTGCCCCCTCATATTCTACCCTGCTATTTATCTGCTGTGGAGTCGCCTTTGGAGGCTACCTCGGTTCGCACATGCGGCTGCCGGTGGTTCCCCTTTACGCCAGATCTCTGGGTGCTGATACAGTATTAGTGGGGATCATCAATTCCGCCTTTCTGGTTATGGCAGCCTTGTTGTCTCTTCCTTTTGGGATAATGTCTGATCGCTTGGGGCGTAAACGACTGGCCTCCTTTGGAGCTCTCATTCTTTCAGCCACCTCGTTCTTGCTCTACTTCAGCAAAACCCCTTGGCAGATGGTTTGGATTTATCTATTCTTTGGTATCGGCTTGGCTGCCTTCGGCCCCACCATGATGTCACTGGTGGCTGATATTTCTCCAGTCACTCACCTTGGGCGTTCATATGGTTGGTATACTACGGCTCTCTACACTTCCATGAGTCTTGGCCCGGCATTGGGAGGGTTCTTGGCTGAGGAGTTAGGGTTCCTTCAGGTCTTTCTCATCTCAGGAATTCTTATCTTTATCACTTTTTGGCTGGTCCTTTTTTATTTGCCTCGGGCTCGCCATATTCTCAAAGAAAAGGCCAAAAAGAATGAACCTGCTGTAGCCAGGGAACTTTTGCATAATCGTCCTCTTGTGGGTTGTTGGTTGGTTACCCTCGGGGGCTGTTTTGGCCTAGGGATGTTTGTAACCTTCTTTCCTCTCCATGCTCATAATCGGGGTCTCAGTCTGGCTGAAATCGGACTGGTTTTTGCGGTGCAAGGGTTGTGGAACGCCCTATCTCGTATTCCCTTTGGTCACCTCAGCGACAGGGTTGCTAGGCGTGGTACCTTGGTGATTATAGGTCTTCTTGGCTATGCCGTTGCCATGGTTGGATTTGCCCTGTCTGAAAGTGTAGTTCACTTCATACTAACGGCAACTCTTTTGGGGATCAGCATGGGCTTGGCCTTTACCTCCGTGGGCGCTCTTATCGCAGAGGTTGTTGACCTGAAGTCGCGAGGGTTGGCTATGGGGGGTTACAATACTTGCATCTATTTAGGTATGATGCTCAGTTCTGCTCTCATGGGTGGTGTAATTGAGAGAATTGGTTTTGAAAATAGCTTTCATCTTACGGGTTTGCTAAATTTTTTCTTATTAGGTTTTTTTTACCTTTTTATGAAAAATTTTGAAGCGCAAAAATAAGAGAAACAAAATTAAAACTGGTTAATACTTCGCTCTTATGTATCTTCTAACTGTGTTTCATCTGGATCCCTGCCGGAGTCTATCCCGCGGCTTGTCGGAGGGAAGCGGAGCTCCCGATTCATCGGGGATGCGGGACCAGGATGACGGGCGACCTTAGACTGCAGTCATTCCCGCGAAGCTTGTCCCCGACTCCGATCGGGGAGCGGGAATTCAGGGAAGGGTCAGATGCTTGCGCCGAAATATCGGCGGATTACCATCTATAAAATGTTGCTGTAGCTAACCGAACTGTCTAAAATCAACGAGACGTTGAGGAAAATCATACAGGACCATCGATCTAAAAACTGGGGAGGTTGTCGATGAAAAAATCTTTAGGTGCCAAAACCATACTTTATCCAACTCCGATTTTCATTGTGGGAACTTACGACAGAGACGGGAAGCCTAACGTGATGACCGCCGCCTGGGGAGGGATTTCCTGTTCAGTTCCTCCCTGTGTGGCAGTTTCTCTTCGCAAGGCAACTTATACCTACAGTTGCCTGGTGGAACAGAAAGCATTCACCATCAGCTTACCCTCTGAAGATTACGTCAAGGAGGCTGATTATTTTGGCATGGTTTCAGGGCGGGACGTAGATAAATTTGCTGCCACCGGACTGACTCCGGTTAAAAGTGATTTGATAAATGCGCCGTACATAGAAGAATTCCCCTTCGTTATCGAGTGCAAGTTGCTCCACACTTTCGAGTTGGGTCTTCATACTCAGTTCATTGGCGAGATACTCGATGTCAAGGTTGATGAGAAGGCTCTTGGTGAGGACAAACTGCCGGCCCTAGACAAGCTCAAACCAATACTGTTTGCCCCGGAAAACCGTGCTTACCATGGAATTGGAGATTATCTCGGTAAGGCTTTCTCTATCGGAAAAGATATTAAGGGGTGATGATGCCAAGATATCCAAGGCAATTTTGACGGATATAGGCAGGTACTTCTCGATCGTTACTAGGCACTAAACGCCGAGTTCGCCTGGCGCAGAGCGCATAGCGTCGCGAAGGGTCATAGGTAATGGGTTAGGGGATGTCTCTTACCTATCACCTGTCAACTGTAGACGCTGGAGGGATGAAAAGGTGTTGTTAGAAGAGGAAATGTCAAATGATAGATGGGCAATGACAGATGAGAGATGATAAAGGTGAAATGAGAAAGTTACACCTTTTTAGCAACTTTGCGGAAGTGATAGCCAAAGACCATCAATTTTATCGCATCTGGTAATAACTTTCTATGGAAGATTATAGATTTACACAACATTTTCCAATAGTACCACTGAGATATCCCATTGCCCACAATGCCGAGATAAAAGATCGATTTGAAAAAGGCTTTGATATCACGGCGCTGCACCGCCCATTTCCGGCGGGGCTGATAGTTATCTAAAAAGTTGCAGACTCGACGGTAATAATGACGTGGGCTGTAGATGGTTCGGACGATAGAGCGGTAGCCGTTGATAAGCAAATCTTTGTCCATTTTGGGAATAAAATTAATGGTACCGTCGGTATTGTCGCCAGTGGTGTCTAGTTCAAGACGATTTTCCGCCATGAGTCTCTTCCAGAGTTTGGTCTTTGGCAGTGCATTAAGCAGTCCAACCATCGCTGTCACCACTCCGGATTCTTGAATGAATTTGATTTGTCGAGAAAAGATGCCCTCATCATCACTGTCGAATCCCACTATATACCCACCCAGAACCTGGATGCCTGCCACCTGAAGTTTTTTTATGGCGGCGACCATGTCACGACCGCGGTTCTGAATCTTGGCACACTCCAGCAGGCTGTCCTCGTTAGGTGTTTCCAGGCCGATAAAGACGGTGTCAAAGCCTGCCTCGACCATCAACTCTATGAGTTCGTCATCATCAGCCAAATTAATGGATGCCTCAGTGGTAAACTGGAAAGGATACTGGTGAGCCTCCATCCATTCGATCAAATCGGGAAGCATCTTTTTGATCTTCACTTTATTGCCGATGAAATTGTCATCAACGATGAACACTGTACCTCGCCAGCCTAAGTCGTAAATCGCCTGCAGCTCGCCAATCAGTTGGTCAGCACCCTTTACCCGTGGTCTACGGCCATACAAGGTGGTGATATCGCAAAATTCACAGTCGTATGGACAGCCTCGTGAACACTGAATCATCAGGGTGGCATACTTTTTTATCTTGATCAGGTCCCAGCGGGGGGTAGGTGTCATGCTCAATTCAGGGTAGGTATCGGCGCGATAAACCTTCTGGGGGTTTCCCTTTTCGAGGTCGGCTAGAAAAAGTGGCAGGGTGATCTCTGCTTCGTTCAAGATCAAATGGTCCACCAGATGGAGATATTTTTGGGGGGTACTGTTGAAAAGAGGTCCTCCGGCGACGACCTTCTTTCCCAAAGAGCGGCATCTCTGTAAAATAGAGTGTACTGATGGTTTCTGGATTAACATGGCACTGACCATCACATAATCAGCCCACTCCAAGTCCAGGTCTTGCAGTCTTTCAATGTTCAAATCTACTAGCCGGACTTCCCAGTCTCGAGGAAGCATTGCTGCCACCGTGAGAAGCCCTAAGGGAGGATAGGCCGCCTTTTTGGAGATGAACTTAAGGGCGTGATCGAAGCTCCAAAAGGTAACAGGGTATTCTGGGTAGACCATCAGGACTTTCATGTTATTAGTCCATTCCTGCTAGGCAGAAGGTTTCGAAGGGTTTCAGGAGCAGAGGTTCGGCGAGAGCAGCATGGAGAACAACAGGAGGAGGAATAGTAAAAATAAACATACATGCGTGCAGGTTGTCAAGTAAATCTAGAACACCATGGCAATTTTTTCTGAGACCGTGATCCCGCATATTTCATGAATCCGCCTGCTGCGACCACGGATATGGCCGTCCTTCCTGGCGTCCTCGGGTCTTGGTCCCTGCGACGTACCGTTTAGGTGCGCCTCGGGACCAACACCCTGCGGGTGCCTGTTGGCCCGCCCGCCTCTCCTTGCTCGCATGGCGGGCGTGGTGGCGCGGGCCGGCACGCCCATCTTTGCGGTCTGGCAACAGCAATTCAAGAGATATACGGGCTCTACCCGTCCAGACTTATGACGAAAGCTTTGAGTTGATATTTGTTGGCAAGGCGATCTGCCAGGGCTGAGGCCTCGTCACGGCTCGAAAGCTGTCCAACTTGCACCCTATACCAACGCCCTTTACCGGGCAGATCCACTGTTCTGACAGTTGGTTTGGGCTGCAAATCTTTAAATTGGGCAGCAAATTTGTTGGCGCTGTTTTGATCCTTGAAAGAGGCTAACTGCACGGTGAAGTTGCCTTCAGAGGGCTTTTCCTTTTTAGGAACTTCCGCGGTTTGCTGGGGGACTGACTTGGATTGAGCCTTGGGAGCGACTGCTTTGGGTGGAGCCTCGGCAGCAGCTGGTTCGTTCTTGACCGCTATTTTTTCCGGGGTGGACTCCTGCAGCCGCGCCTTCTTTTTTTGGGCCAGCTTTTCGTAGAATTCTAGGTCATCGAGGGGGATTTTTCTTTTCGTATTAGTGGTTCGGGCAGATTCTTCCTGCTGCACACTTTTACTAGATCCGGGCCAGACCCCTTCGTCAACCATTCTCTTCTTAATTTCAGCTAAATTGATGTTGGCAGGAGTTATTCCCTTGCCCACAAAAACCCCAAGGACAAACATCCAAAGCAAGGCCACGAGAATAGCGAAACACCAGCCTGCAAGGGCTAGTCTGCTCAACTCGAAGCGCAGTACCTTTTTTTGACTTTTGGCTTTCCTAGGTGGACTCATGGTGTTAGGAGAAATGGCTAAAGTGCCTAAAATGAACTAAAGTGCCTAAAGTATAAAGAAAGAATAATATAATGCAAGCCCAAGAAACTGAAACAGTCTGCAAAACCTCTACATCTGTTCAGGAGCTGAGACCCCGAGGAGCCCCAAACCATTGCCAACGACTACGCGAATGGCCTTGACCAGGTGGTAGCGGGCTTGGGCCAGGCCCAGATCATCCTGGATGATTCGGTGATGTTTGTAGTAGCTATGAAAGGCAGAAGCCAACTCGGTTAAATAGTAAGGTAGCCGATGGGGCTCCAAAAAGCGGGCACTGTTTTCTACAACTTCAGGATACAGGCTGAGTTGCTTGATAAGGGCCATTTCTTCGGACAAGCTCAGCCGCTTGAGGTCTAAGTTTTCCGGACCGTCCAAGTCCAGCTGCCTTTCCTTGGCCAACCTAATGATGCTACTAATCCTAGCGTGGGCATACTGGACGTAGTAAACTGGGTTGTCAGCGCTTTTTTCTTTGGCGAGCTCAAGATCGAATTCCAGTGGGCTGTCCGAACGCCGGGTGAGGAAAATAAAACGGGCGGCGTCGCGACCCACTTCATCGATTACGTCTTTTAGAGTGACGAATTCACCGGCCCGGGTGGACATGGTAACTTGCTTGCCTTTGCGCAGCAAGTTGACCAACTGGACCAAAAGTAATCTGAGATCTTCCCTCTTTCGGCCCAGCGCCATAACCCCGGCATACATTCGCTCCATATAGCCGTGGTGGTCAGCACCCCAAAGATTTATAACCAGATCGAAGCCACGGAGATATTTGTCCTGATGATAAGCCAAATCCGAGGCTAAATAGGTGGTCATGCCATTGGCTCTGACCACCACCCGATCTTTTTCATCTCCCAGGGCGGTGGAGCGAAACCAAAGAGCACCATCTTTTTCGAAAATATTACCGGAAGCTTTGAGGGTTGAGATCACCCGGTCCACTGCACCGTTCTCGTAAAGACTATTCTCACTGAACCAGCGATCGTAATGAACGCCGAAATCTTCCAGGTCCTGGCGAATACCCTTGAGAATGCTATGAGCCGCAAAATTACTGAATAAAGGCAAGACCTCCTCCTCCGCGCTATTGAAGTAGGAGTCGCCATGGACTTCCTGCATCTCCTTTGCCAGGGTTTGAATGTAGTCACCCTGGTAGCAAGTTTCGGGAAATTCTACCTGGCGGCCTAGAAGTTGTTGGTAGCGGAGAAAGACGGAGCGGCCGAGAGTCTCGATCTGGGTCCCGGCGTCGTTTATATAGTATTCACGTTCCACCCGATGGCCAGTAGCTTCTAGTATGCTGGCCAAGGCATCGCCAACTGCGGCTCCTCGCCCATGACCCACGTGGAGGGGACCGGTAGGATTGGCACTAACAAACTCCACCTGTACGTACTTACCGCGACCGAAATCAGAGCGGCCATAGTTCCTCTGCAAAAGGTTAATTTCATCCAGAACCTCATACCAGGCTGAAGGACTAATCATTAAGTTAATGAATCCCGGTCCGGCAATTTCCACCTCGGCAAAGAGCCCGTCACCGTCTCCCAGCTGTTCAACAAAAGATGTGGCGATGTCCCTAGGAGAGCAGCGGTTGGGTTTGGCAAGATTCAGGGCGAGATTGGTGGCAAAATCTCCGTGGGCCTCTACTCTTGGAACCTCCAACTGAACCTCAAATCCCGGAGGAATTTGCAAAAGGTCCCGATCACCGCATTGCACCAGAGTTTGGTTGAGTTTTTCTAAAATTTTGTCTTTGATCATTAGAGTTTTGCTCGAAGAGTTATATTTGGACCGTTCTTAGTATCACAGGCAATTCCTACTGTCGAGCACCTCGGTTCGGTTTCCTACATCGGCGATGCATTTTTACCACAAAGGTCACAAAGCCCACAAAGAAGACTTCATTTCTCTTCTGTACTTTGTGTCCTTTGTGTACTTTGTGGTTGACTTTGATCAGCTAGCTTTGCTCAGGATCGAAGCTGTTTAGAAACACCTTTTGGCGATAACCACCTAAGTTGCAAAATATCTCATAATTGATAGTAGAAATCTTGGCAGCAATATCATCGGCGGTGATCTGCTCTTCTCCCTGTTTGCCCAAAAGAACAACTTCGTCATCCGGCTGCACTTCAGGAATATCAGTTACGTCTACCGTGGTGAGGCACATTGAGATACGACCAACCACAGGTGCCCTTCGGTTTCGCACCAAGACCTCACCCTTGTTGGACAACAACCTGTCATAGCCGTCGTCATAACCCACAGGCAAGGTGGCGATGCGACTGGGCCGAGAGGTGGTGTAGGTGCAACCGTAGCCAATGGCCGAGCCGGCGGGAACTTCCTTAAGTTGCAGCACCCGGGTTTTTAAACTCATCACCGGCTTGAGGGGGATAGGGTGATGGAGTTCTTGCGATGGTGGCGCGCCATATAGCATCAACCCAGGTCGGACTAATTGGAGGTAAGAATCAGGAAGATCAATCACCCCAGCAGAATTAGCAATGTGGGCGTAGCGTGGATTCAAACCAAGGGTTTGCGCTTGGGTTAGTATGCGGCGAAAACGCTCCAGCTGCGCCTTACTGAAGGACTTGTCGTGCTCATCGGCAGAGGCGAAATGGGAGAGCAATCCTTCTACTCGTATACCCTCAAGTGATTTAATCAACTCCAAAAACCCGGGGGCCTCGGCAAAAGGAACTCCTAAACGGCCCATGCCGGTGTCGATTTTCAGATGAACAGATATTTTGGTCTTCGCGGCCAGAGCTGCGGCGGAAACCGCCATGGCAACGTCACTTCGGTAGATTGTCGGAGTTAGATTATGTTGAATAACCTGAGCAAGCTCATCTTCTTCAATCCCAAGCAGAAGAAGTATGGGAGTTTTTAACCCTCCTTGGCGAAGGATCACAGCCTCCCGACAGTTACTGACACCAAGGTAGTCGACATCCAGGTTCTCCAGTTCTCGTGCCACCGGTAGCATTCCGTGTCCGTAAGCATCTGATTTGACCACCCCTAACACTGCGGTGCTTGGTCCCACCAACTCTCTTACTTTTGAGAAGTTGTAGCGGAGGGCTGCTAAATCGATTTCGATAGTACTACCAACCATGTTTGCTCCAATTGCGAATTCCTCAATTTCCTAATTACCCGTTCCGTGCGCCCAAAGCTAGCCCATTTTCCCGCCATATTCAAGTACAAAGGGGGAATGGCATAGGGCATTGGGCGCAGCGAGACGAGGTTCGATATATCCATTTTCTCCCGACCTCTCGTCACGCCCGACCTCCCGTCTTGCCCTACGATAGCTTTACTCTTAGTCAAGAGTAAAGCTATCGTTTTCTTGACATGCAGTGAGGGGGCGACTTAGAATTCACTATTTTGATGTTGGCCAAAGTTCAAAAGATGTTCTGGATTGGGGGCAGAGGTTGGCAGCAAGGATTCTGCTGGAGTGTTGGCGTAATGGAGCAAGTCGATTGCGGATTTGGGAATGCGGAATGTGGACTTCAATTTTGGTTTCTGGTTTGCAATTTATCTTTTTCAATCCGAAATCCAAAATTACTTTTGCTCCATTACTCCAAATGCGAGGGGAGGGCCGCTCTGTTCAAGCTTGAGCCCTGTAGTCGTAAGTCTTTAAATGCACATCGTCGAAGTCGCTAGGATATGCTATGAAGTTTTTCCTCAGTGTTGTGGGTATGGTTTTGATTGTTGAAGGTCTGCCTTACTTTGCCTTTCCTGAGAAGATCAAAGCTTGGTTGGTCAAAGTTAGCGAAATACCAGCAGTCCAATTGCGGACCTTTGGTCTTCTGGCCATGTGCCTTGGTATGGTGCTTATCTATTTGGGCCAGAAAAGTAACCTTTTCTGACGGACAGCAGTTGACTTCAATCAACAACTGTGCTTAGCTTGCTTCGCCTGTCAATCGGTCTCTATGGTACTAGATAAATGTATTTCCTGGAAGATTATCAATATAATTTGCCCAAACAACTTATCGCCCAGGTGCCGGCCCAGAAGCGGGATCAGTCCCGGATGTTGGTTCTCAACCGGTTCGAGGGGAGCATTACCCACAAGAAAGTAACCGCTTTGGAAGACTACCTGACAGCGGGCGATGTGGTTGTGTTGAATGACACCCAGGTTGTACCGGCTCGATTGTTGGGAAGAAAAGAATCTGGCGGGCGGGTGGAGCTTTTAGTGCTTAATCCGGCTACGGATCGAGACCCCTACCGCTGTCTGATCAAGTCCAGTAAACCGATAAAGAAGGACGCAATCCTTACCTTTGTCAATGGCCTGCGGGCAAAGGTTTGCCAAGAGGTGGTGGATGGTCAAACGCGGGTCAAATTTTTGGATGATAGACCTCTCTTGGAGATTCTCCAGAGGTGGGGATCCGTTCCGCTACCACCATATATAAAGCGCAACGGTGGTCCAGCGCAGGTGGACGATGCTTGTTCCTACCAGACTGTATACGCCGCAAAGCCAGGTGCTGTGGCAGCACCAACGGCAGGACTGCATTTCACCGGTGATTTTTTGGCACGTCTGAAGGAAAAAGGTGTAATCATTTCCACCTTGACGCTACACGTAGGCTATGGCACCTTTCAGCCTGTTCGGGTAGCGGATATTCGCCAGCACAAACTGCAGGAGGAGTTCTTCGAAATTCCCCCGGAAACCGCCACGGTGGTTAATCATGCCAAGGAAGAGGGCAAGAGGGTTATGGCGGTTGGCACCACCACAGTGCGGGCTTTGGAGTTTGCAGCCAGTGCTGGGCGGGTAAATGCAGGCAGTGGCTGGTGCGACCTGTTGATTTATCCCGGCTACCGCTTCCAGATAATCGATAGACTACTTACCAATTTCCATCTGCCTGGTTCTAGCTTGATTCTACTAGTTTCTGCCTGGGCCGGACGGGATCTTTTGCTTAGAGCATATGATGAGGCGGTTCGCATGCGATACCGGTTTTACAGTTATGGCAATGCCATGTTCATCGAGTAGTATTTGTGGTGGAGTTTTATCTCTGGAAACAAGATACAAGCGGAGCCCGCTTGGGAGAGATACGGACGGCTCACGGTGTAGTGCCCACTCCGGTGTTCATGCCGGTAGGGACACAGGGCACGGTAAAAGGCCTTACTTCTGAAGATCTGCATTCTCTCGGCGCTAAGATTTTGCTCGCCAATACTTACCATCTCTGGTTGCGGCCAGGGGCCGATCTGGTAAAGGGTTTTGGAGGGCTGCACAGATTCATGCACTGGTATGGCCCTCTTCTCACGGACAGCGGTGGTTATCAAGTTTTCAGTCTGGCGCCGACCAGGGAGATTAGTGAGGAAGGGGTGACCTTCCAGTCTCATTTGGACGGCTCTCGTCACTTTCTCACGCCGGAGAGGGCAGTGCAAATCCAGGAGGCTCTGGGTGCCGACATAATGATGTGTCTGGACGAATGTACACCTTACCCGGCGGATCAAGAATACTTGCAAGATTCTATGAAACGAACCCTGCGGTGGGCCAAGCGGTGTAAGGAAACATTTAACAGCGAGGATAAGGCTCTTTTTGCCATCGTCCAGGGAGGCATGTCTTCCGAACTCCGACGGTACTGCATTGACAATTTAGTGGAGATGAATTTTCCGGGTTACGCCCTCGGGGGTTTGAGCGTGGGGGAGCCCAAAGAGTTGATGCTGGAGGTAACGGCTGCTTGCCTGCCGCAGCTGCCAGTGGATAAACCCCGATATGTTATGGGGGTTGGCACTCCGGAAGATTTGGTGGAATTGGTTGCCCTGGGAGGGGACATGTTCGATTGCGTTTTGCCCACTCGCAATGCACGCAATGGTATGCTCTTCACCAGCCGCGGACGGATAATCATTAAGAACAGCCAGCATCGGGACGAGGACATGCCCATTGACGATCTCTGCACCTGTTATACTTGCAGGCATTACAGTAGAGCGTATTTACGTCATCTCTTTATTGCCAAAGAGATTCTGGCTTATCGACTCAATACCATCCACAATCTATGGTATTTTCTAGAGTTAATGCGCCAGATGCGGCGTGCGATTGCGGCCGGTAGGTTCGAACAATTTAGGGCACACTTTTATCAACTGCGACATGTGCACATCGGGAGCTAGAATTGGAAACGGGTTTGGGCAGTAGAAAACCATACCTCCAAATCCCATCTGCTTCCATTTAAGCACGAGGAGGCTTTCTATGAACTGGATAGGCGTGGCGTATGCCATGGGGACCGGAGGGACCGGTGGCGGTCAGGGAGGTGGCTTTGCCGCTTTGGTGCCTCTGCTGTTGATGTTTGCCATCTTCTATTTCTTGTTGATTCGACCGCAGCAGAAAAAACAGAAAAAGCACCGCGAATTACTGGGTACTTTGAAGAGGGGCGATCAAGTGGTAACTGTTGGGGGCCTGCACGGCAAGATCACCGGCATTACCGAAAAAGTAATCACCTTGGAAATCGCCGAAAAGGTGAGGGTAAAAGTGGGACGAGGCTACATAGCCGGCTTGGCATCCCAAGAGCCGGAGCCGGATAAGAAGTAGGAGAGCCTGAGAGGTCGGTGGTCAAAGGCATAGCGCTCGGCACAGCAACCAGCGGGCAACGGGCAGCAGACAGCAGTAGTAAAGCACTAGGGGCTGGGCGGTATGCACTCGGCACTATCCCGATTCTGCGGTTCCTGGTTCTAGACTCGATATCTTTTGATTCCGTGATATTTTGAAATTTTTAAGACCTTAGCCGGCTTAAAAATTTACTGTTCGAGGAGAAATCTAGCGTGAAGGACCTGAGATGGCGTGCAGTACTGATGTTAGCGGTTTTGGTGGTGGCCTTGGTCTATCTGCTCCCCACGGTGGGCGAGGAACTGCCTCAGTGGTGGGTGAAATTCTTCCCTAGTGAAAAAATCCATCTAGGACTAGACCTCCAGGGGGGAATGCATCTGATTCTCGAGGTGGAGACTGACAAGGCCGTGGAAAATACGGCAGAGCGATTTGCCCAGGAGTTAAAAGATGAACTAGGCAGTGAACATATTCGCTTTCGTCTGGTGGAGCGCCAAGGTAAAGACGGGGTGAAATTGCTCTTGGCCCAGGACCAAGACTGGCAACAGGTGGCTCGGCTAATCCAAGACAAATTTCCCTTGTTGGAGGTTGTAGATCGTAAAGTCACCCAGGAACAACTCCAGGTAAACCTGAAGATTGCAGCAGACCAGGTCCGCCACATAAAGAAGCTTGCTGTGGACCAAGGTCTCGAGACAATTCGTAACCGCATTGATCAGTTTGGTGTTAGTGAGCCTGACATTAGGACTCAGGGCGAAAATCGTGTTCTCATCCAGCTGCCGGGAATCAAAGATCCGCAGAGGGCAATTGATTTAATAGGTAAGACTGCCTTACTGGAATTCAAGCTGCTTGATGGGCAACAGAGCGTAGAAGAGGCCCTCAAAGGCAAAATACCCTCGGGTGACAAAATCTACTATGGCCGCCGGGTCGATCCGGTAACCGGCCAGGTGAGTCGCAGCGCCTATCTGCTCAAAGACCGTACCCTGCTCACTGGCGAGTACCTCACCAATGCCGAAGTGCGTATCGACAGGCAGTACAATCGCCCCTACGTGGCGCTGAGTTTTGACGATCGCGGGGCTAAACTTTTCGAAAAAATCACTGGGGATCACGTAAAAGAACGTTTGGCCATAGTACTTGACGACAACGTCTATTCTGCACCTGTCATCCAGGACCGAATCAGCGGCGGCAATGCAATAATCGAAGGCCAATTCACCATGGAAGAGGCCAAGGATCTTGCCGTAGTGCTAAGGGCCGGATCCTTGCCCGCACCAGTGAAAATTCTGGAAGAGCGGACAGTAGGCCCATCCCTGGGAAGAGATTCTATCCGCAAGGGTCTGTTTTCCATGGCAGTGGGCGGTGTGCTGGTAGTGGCATTCATGGTTATTTACTATAGCGGTTCAGGGATAATTGCCGATCTGGCCCTTATTCTCAACGTCGTTTTAATCATGGCTGGGCTGGCCGCCTTGCGCGCCACCCTGACCTTGCCGGGCATCGCCGGTATCATTCTCACCATTGGTATGGCCGTGGACGCCAATGTTTTGATTTTTGAAAGGGTGCGAGAGGAGCTGCGGCTGGGCAAAACGCCCCGGGCAGCTCTGGATACCGGTTATAGCAAAGCTACCCTGACCATTTTGGATGCAAACGTCACTACGCTAATTGCTGCCGTTGTTCTATTTCAGTTTGGCACAGGACCGGTGCGAGGTTTTGCCGTCACCCTCAGCCTTGGAATAATAGCCAGCATGTTCACCGCCATCTATGGCACGAGGCTGTTATTCGACTACTTACTACAAAAAAGGCGAATGAAGACTATAAGTATCTAATTACTCGTTTGCTGGCTTGCCTTTCAATTTTAGACATTTTAGAAACTTTAGCTCACTTTAGGCATTTATCCTGTTGCATAGACGACACTAGCAGAGAGGCATTATGGAGTTTATTAAACCAGACATTAACATCGACTTTGTCGGCCGACGAAAGATTGCTTTCGCTATTTCACTGGGGTTGATCCTCATTGGTATCGCTGCCCTTCTCTACCGCGGGGGAGCTCTTTACGGTATTGATTTTGCCGGCGGCACAATTGTGCAGTTGCGGTTCAAAAGCCCCACTGAAGTTAAAAAGATCAGGGAAGGGCTCAAGCCCCTGGGGTTGGATCGCAGCGCGATCCAGCGCTTCGGCGGAGAAGGGGAAGACGTATTTCTGATTCGCACCGATATCTCCAGTTCCGATTTGGGCAACCTGAGCAAAAAGGTAGAGGACAACCTGGCGAAGGTGTATGGTGAAAACGCGGTGACCGTTGAAAGGGTAGAGATGGTGGGTCCCAAAGTAGGCAAAGACTTGCGACAGAAGGCGCTGCTGGCCATCTACTACGCCCTGCTTTTCATCGCTATTTACATCTCAGGAAGGTTTGAACTCAAATGGATGCCGGCCTTCGTAATGGCAGGGGCCCTAATTCTAGGGGTTTATATCCTGCGGGCCGTGGGCATGAGCATCCCCATGCTGATCTTGGCCGCTTTGGTTATAACTCTGGCCTGTTGTTGGGTATTGAAGCTGAAGTTCGCTTTGGGAGCGGTAACCGCCCTCATCCACGACGTGCTCATCACCCTAGGTGCCTTCGCCATCGCCAACAAAGAGTTCAATCTTACCGTGGTGGCTGCCCTGCTCACCATCATTGGTTATTCCTTGAATGATACCATCATAGTTTTCGACAGGATCAGGGAAAATCTGCGCAAGAGCAAGAAGGGCGGTTTTGCCGAGGTAATCAACAGCAGCATTAATCAGACACTCAGTCGCACTATACTAACCTCAGGAACCACACTGATTGTGGTCACCGCCCTTTTCATTTTGGGCGGCGGAGTTATCCACGACTTCGCCTTCGCCCTGATAGTGGGGGTTGTGGTGGGTACTTACTCATCGATTTTTGTTGCCAGCCCTGTCTTGATTGCTTGGGAGGCCAGGTTTGCCAGCCCTGGAGGACGCGCTAAAAGGAAGAGGTAAAAGAGGCATAGGGCATAGGGCATGGAGCATGGCGCACAGGATAGAATTTCGAATTTCGGATTTCGAACTGAGAAAAATCACTGAGGAGCACCTTTGTGTGGGCCATGATTGATATTCCACATTTTTGACCTTTCTCTGTGTTCTCTGTGTTCTCTGTGGTTGATCTGGCGATTGGCATGAGGTAACTAGGAATTTAGCGGATTCTTTAAAGGCTAATCATATCAGGATAATACACTAGATAGATTGATTTGATCTCGGGTAAGGTATGCTTTTTGCTAAGTCATCAAGGTTGACACATAGCAAAAATGTGTGTATTGGTCACAGGTTAGAAGATCAATGGGAGCTGTCAAATAAAAGACTCCACCCAAACAAAGGAGAATTCAACCGTGAAACGAACAGTCCTTGTTTGGATTATGGTGTGTGCTTTGCTCTTGGGTTTTAGCCAAATATCCCAAGTGATGGCGCAAGAAGCAACTCCTTCCGCTGAGGCTGATCAAGAAACCTATATCCACGTGGTGGTAAAAGGTGACACCCTTTGGGATATCTGCGAAGGGCTTTATGGGAATCCCTGGGTCTGGCCAAAGGTCTGGCAGTTAAATCCTCAAATAACCAATCCCCACTGGATTTATCCAGGTACGGAGTTGCGAGTCTACTACAAGATACCAAAATCTTTCGAGACAGTGACTGCTATGGAGCAAACAGCTCCAGAACCGCAGCCAGAACCGGAAATAACTCCCCCTCCAACTGCACCTCCTCTGCCGCCCAAAGTGCCCACGTTGACTTTCTCAGAAATAGATCAGGTGGGATTCATAACCCCCTTCATCCCAAAGGGCGATGGGATTATTGTGGGGGAAGAGAGGCAGAGGCAACTAATCGGCGCGGCTGATAAGATTTACCTCGAGTTCCAAAGATCAGCCGAACCGGAAACGGGTAGCCGGTTCTTTGTTTTTAAGACCTCAGAAAAGTTCAGGCACCCCGTCACCAATAAAGAAGTGGGATATCTGAACACTATTCTGGGTGTGGTGGAGGTAACTGAGGTAAGTGGACAATTAGCCAAAGCAATAGTCAGAAGCTCATACGACTCCATTTCCCCAGGCGATAAATTGATGCCCTACAAGAAGAGGTCTGAAGAGATTACTCTTGAACCCGGCGCTGAACCCATTGAGGGTAGAATCATTTTATCCAAAGGGGAGACCTTTCTCATCGGTGATAGACAGATTGTCTTCATAGATTTGGGTGAGGCAGATGATATTAAGGCCGGAAATCGCTTCGAGGTCTTTCGGGATCCTAAAGCGACGGGTCCCTTTGCTCCGAAAGAGGGCAAACTTCAGCTTTCGGCTGAACCCATCGGCGAACTTCTTGTGTTGACAGTGGAGCAGGAAACAGCCGCGGCTCTGGTTACCCATGCTCTTCAAGAATTCACCCCTGGAGAGCACATTAGGCTCAAGACCGGAGAATAATCGAACCATCGACATAAGAAAACCCTGCGGGCCATGGAGCTGGGAAATCAGCTTGCATGGCCCCTTTTTTGGTTTAAACCTGCATTCCCCATGAAACGCTTACTGCGACCACAAATATGGCCGTCCTTCCGAGCATCCTCGGGCCCCGAACCCTGCGACGTACTTTCCAAGTACGCCTCGGGTGCGAGACCCTGCGGGTGCTCAGTGGCCCGCACGCCTCGCCTGAGTCCGCCTCAGGCGGACGATGGCGGGCAGGCACGCCCGTCTTTGCGGTCTCGCAACACCGTTTCATGAGGAACGCAGGCTTATTATTTATAAACTAGATATATAGTTGGGTATAGATATGGAAGGAGAACTCGGCTGGTTGGCCTTGAGCCTGGCTCCTGGTATAGGTTATAAAACCTTTCATCGCTTACTTGGCCGCTTTGGCAGCCCTGGGCAGGTGTTCACTTCTCGCCGCAGCGAGCTCAAGGAAATTCCAGGTCTCAAGAAAAAGACTATTGATGCCATCAAGTCCTCTGCTTTAAGAGAGACTGCCCAGAAGGAGATGATTCGTCTTCGTTCTCTTGGCATTCAAATCATTCAATGGGGCACGGAGAAATATCCCAACTATTTGTCAAACATCTCAGATCCGCCACCACTTCTTTATCTGAAGGGTACACTATTGCCGGAGGATGAGCGAGCTGTTGCGGTGGTAGGTTCGAGGCAAGCCTCAGCCTACGGCTTGAGTGTCTGCCAGAAAATCTGCAAAGAATTGGCATGGCATGGCTGGACCGTTGTGAGCGGTATGGCCCGAGGTATCGACAGTGCTGCGCACAGGGGTGCCCTAGAAGGTGGGGGCAGGACTCTGGCGGTCTGGGGGACCGGACTTGATGTGGTCTACCCAACTGAGAATCTTGCCTTGTCTCAAGAGATAGCTGCTTCCGGAGCCATTCTAAGTGAATTTCCCTTGGGTACCCCACCGGAACCAGGGAATTTTCCCGTGCGCAATAGAATCATTAGCGGCCTTTCCTTGGGCGTCACCGTGGTAGAGGCCACGGTGAGAAGCGGCTCACTCATCACAGCAAGAATGGCTTTGGACCAGGGCCGCCAGGTTTTTGCTGTACCCGGCCCTATTGGCCGTCCTACAGTGGAAGGGTCACACCGGCTGATCAAAGAGGGTGCCAAATTAGTGGAGAGTGCAGAGGACATAATTGAAGATCTCCTTCCCATGGTGGACCGCAAGTTGCATAGAGAAATCAAAACTCTGCCAATTGGCGAAGAGCCCGAGCTAAATGAAAAAGAGCGGCAGCTGTGGGAGTTGCTGGGTATGGATCCATTGCATATAGATGCAATTGCTCGCGCCGTTGATCTCGCTTTAGCCGAAACAGCGGAAATCCTCTTGAATTTGGAAATAAAAGGGCTGATAAAGCAACTTCCGGGTACATTTTTTGTGCGAGAGTTTTATGGTTAAATGGTTATGTTCTTTTTAGTTGTTATATTATGATCAATTACTCCGAATCGAAGTTAGACTAGACAAAGCATCGAGGACACTGAATGGGCAAATCACTGCTGATCGTTGAGTCACCAACGAAGGCGAGGACGCTGAATCGCTATCTTGGCGACCGTTTCGACATCCGGGCTTCCGTAGGACACATTAAAGATCTTCCGGAAAATGAACTTGGAATCGACATCGAAAACGCCTTCGAGCCACACTACAAGGTGATCAAAGGAAAGGAAAAGGTCATTCGCGATCTGAGGAAGGCGGCTAAGGAAGCTGAAAATATCTATCTGGCACCAGACCCGGATCGAGAGGGCGAGGCAATCGCCTGGCATATAGCAGAGGAATTGCGTTCTGCGCGCAAAGATATTTACCGAGTCCTGTTCAATGAATTGACTCGAAATGCCATTGAAAGCTCTTTAAAAAAACCTGGAGAGCTCGACCAGCAGAAATTCGAGGCCCAGTTGGCCAGAAGGCTCCTGGACAGGCTGGTTGGCTATCAGATTTCTCCCATTCTCTGGGATAAGCTCCGTCGCGGACTGAGTGCAGGTCGTGTCCAATCCGTAGCCCTCCGTCTCATATGTGAACGGGAAGCTGAAATACTGGCTTTCGACAGTGAGGAATACTGGACTATTGTCGCCCTGTTGGAAGGGGAGGTGGAACCACAATTTGAGGCGCGCTTGTGGCGGAGGGCTGATGAAAAGATCAAAATAGCCAACCAAGAACAGGCCTTGGAACTAGTGGCAGCCCTGAAGCAAGTCACCTACCAGGTGGTAAAGGTCGAAAAAAAGAAACGGTCACGGTCGCCTGCCCCGCCCTTCATCACCAGCACCCTGCAGCAAGAGGCGGCTCGCAAGCTGCGGTATACTGCGCAGCGGACCATGGCCATTGCGCAACGACTCTACGAAGGAATCGAACTTGGCACCACGGGTGCTGTGGGCCTCATCACTTACATGCGAACAGATTCTACCCGGATCGCCAAAGAGGCGATCGCAGATGGGCGCAGCTGGATTCGTGACAATCTAGGTGAGGAGTATCTTCCCAAAAGAGCCCCGGTATATCCCAGCCGCAAAGGAACGCAAGATGCCCATGAGGCAATTAGGCCAACTGCGGTTGCTAGGACACCCAAGGAGATGGCAACCTACCTGAAGAAAGAAGAGCTTGCTCTTTACGAATTGATATGGAAACGATTCGTGGCAAGCCAGATGAGTCCGGCTCAACTGGACCAAACGGTCATGGAAGTTGCCGCTGGAGAGTTCATTCTAAGAGCCAGTGGAACTGTGATCCGCTTTCCTGGATTCATGCAGCTTTACATAGAAGGTTCAGACAACGGAGAAAATGGATTAGAAGAGGGTTTGAAGCTTCCAGACCTAAAGGAGGGCAGCTCGCTGAAATTGATAGATCTGACACCGAAGCAGCATTTCACCCAGCCGCCGCCTCGATTCACCGAGGCTTCCCTTATTCGAGAACTGGAAGAGCAAGGAATCGGGAGGCCGAGTACCTATGCCAGTATCATGGGGGTTATTCAGAAAAAGGAGTATACCAAAAAAGAAAAGGGGCGCTTCAAACCCACCGAGTTGGGAATGCTGGTGAATGACTTGCTGGTGGATAATTTCCCCGAGGTTCTTAATGTTGCTTTTACCGCCCAGATGGAGGCAAAACTTGATCAGGTAGAGAACGGCAGTCAAGGATGGCTGCAAGTGATTGAAGACTTCTACCAACGATTTCACCAGGCGGTGGAGCGGGCCCAAACAGAAATGACCGATGTAAAAAGGGAAGGAGTACCCACCGAAATCGAATGTGAGCAATGCGGCAAAAAGATGCACATTCGTTGGGGCAAGAATGGGCTGTTTCTTTCCTGCTCCGGATATCCAAAATGTAAGAACAGTAAGAACTTTGCCAGGGATAGTAAGGGAAAGATTCAGGCAGCCACAGAGGGTGAAGTCAGGGGTAAGTGTGAACTTTGCAACCGGGACATGGTGGTAAAGAGTGGGCGGTTTGGCACATTTTTGGCCTGTACCGGTTACCCTGAGTGCAAAAATACCCGCTCGCTTCAGGGTGATAGAGAAGAAGGCAAAGAGAAAGAAGTCCAATACACCGATGAAATTTGCGACAAATGCGGTGGACGTTTTGTCATTCGCAAGAGCCGCCGGGGCATCCCATTTCTCGCCTGCGAAAATTATCCCCGTTGCCGAAACACTCGCTCCATTGGCACGGGGGTTGCCTGTCCCCAGCCGACCTGTGATGGAGAGTTGGTTGAAAGAGCATCCAAGAAAGGAAGGCGGTTCTACGGTTGTAGTAAGTTTCCCAAGTGCAGGTTTGTCTCTTGGTCAAGACCGGTTGACAAAGAGTGTCCTCAGTGCGGCAATCCCTATATGCTGGTTCGTAAGAGCAAGGGGGAAGAATACCTAGCCTGCCCGGTGAAGTCTTGTGGATATAAGGAGAACCAAACCAGCGGTGTGTGAGTACCTAGCGAGCTTGGTTTTCTAGTATAAGGTCAGTTGTTCCGCCTAAGGCGGATCCGTTGTCAGTTGCTGAAAATTGCATAGAGCATAGAGCATAGGGTAGAACCTTCGCCAGACAAAAGCTATGCACTCAGCGCTATGCGCCTTGCTGCGCACATAGTGAGATGCAACTGACCACGGACCACGGACACAATCGTTCGATTGGTACGATAAATGCTTTCAACAAAATCGGAGGTGGGGTGAATCTTAACCGGGTGGAGCAGACTAAAGCATGAACATGCCGAATGCGATTTTAGCCTTATGGGTCTTCGCTGTGGGAGCGGCTGTTGGCAGCTTCCTCAATGTCTGCATAGTGAGACTCCCTAAAGGACTTTCTCTGGTCAAGCCCGGTTCGCACTGTCCAAGTTGCCAGAGTCCTATTCGTTTTTACGACAATATACCCTTGCTAAGCTACTTGATTCTCCGAGGTAAGTGCCGTAAGTGTAAAGCGTCCATTTCACCACGATACTTCTTGGTGGAGGGGTTAAGCGGCCTGAATGGGCTCGCCCTTTTCAGGACTTTCGGATTGAGTCCGGAGTTGCTGGTCTACTTCATATTCTTTTCCGCTTTGTTGGTAATCATTTTCATAGATTTAGACACCTGGACGATTCCCGACCTAATTACCCTGCCGGGAATAGTCGCTGGTGTGGCAGCCTCTTTCCTCCTTCCCAATGTTAATCTCTGGCAATCTTTGCTCGGCCTGCTGGCAGGAGGGGGAGTGCTTTTCTTGGTGGCAATGGGCTACCAATTGCTGCGTAAACGTGAAGGCATGGGTGGAGGTGACATCAAGCTTTTGGCCATGATCGGTGCTTTTCTGGGTTTACCAGGGGTAATCTACACCCTATTCGCCAGTTCCTTGGCAGGTTCGCTGGTGGGAGTGCTTTTCATGTTCAGGGACAAATCTGGAGGTGGAACCAAAATTCCCTTCGGACCCTTTTTGGCCTTGGGGGCTATGACTTACGTTTTTTGGGGACCGCCCCTTATTCACTGGTATTTGTATAGACTCACCGGGCCAGTGTGAGAGGGATTTATTACCTAATTTCGGCTACTTTGACCGGGTTAGGATAATTTAGGCACTTATCTTGCTTACAATCTTCACTTGACTGATTGCTTATGGTGGTGGAGGATCACTTTTAGGCTCAGTCGGCTTGGCCTGTTTCCATGAAACCTCGCCGTTTCTTTGTTGAAGGTGAGCCCTTGGAGCCAGGAGAGAGGCTAGTAACTGGCAAAAAAGCTCACCATTTGACCCGGGTCCTGCGTTTGGGAGTGGGAGTACCCGTCGTGCTTTTTGACGGCAGGGGAAGGGAGTTCCCCGCAGAGATCTTGGAGGTGGGGCGACAGCTTATCCGCTTCAAGGTGAGTGCTGGTAAAAGGGTAGACCGTGAGTCGCCTCTTAGCCTGATGTTGGCATTGGGGCTACCCCGGCCAGCCATCATGGACTTAATTGTTCAGAAGGTTACCGAACTTGGAGTAAATGAAATTGTCCCGCTCCGCACAGAGAGGGCGCAACGTTGGTTGACAGGCGAGAAAGATCTTAACAGAATAAAGAGGTGGGGTAAAATAGCTCAAGAGGCGGCAAGACAGAGTGGGCGGAACATGGTTCCACGTATATGGCCGCTCACCGATTTTCCTCAACTGCTGCAGCAGACGAAAGATACGGCAGTGAAGCTATTTTGCTGGGAAGACGAAAAAAAGGAAAACTTGCGGCAGGCACTCGCAACGAAAGGCAGAGTCCGTCAGGCATGTATACTCATTGGTCCGGAAGGAGGTTTCTCTGAGAAGGAGGCTGAGGAGGCTGCTTCTGCCGGCTTCCAAAGTATTTCTCTGGGTCGGCGAATACTGAGGTCAGAAACTGCAGCAATTGTGGTAATTGGCCTGATACAATACGAACTGGGCGACTTGGGTCAATCGTCTTGACCTGAGGACGGCTTCGGCTATAGTGCCGTACAAAACCTACTCCGAATCCACTCAGCCTCTGCTTGCGGGCAAGTAGGGGGTGCGAGATTAAGGAGGGTGTTATGAGATGTTCCAAGTGTGGCTATGTTAGTTTTGATCATTTGAACAACTGTCCGAAATGCAGCAAAGATGTTTCTGCCTCTCGAGAAGATCTCAATCTGCTGGATTTCAAACCGGAAGTGCCTTTCCTTCTCGGCAGTCTGGTAGGGGAGATGGAAGGCGGTGGTGCTCAACAACAGCTCAGCCTTACCCAGGAGACTGAGCTGGAGTTGGGTGGATTGGGCATGAGCGAGCCTTCTGCCTCAGAAGGTATCGATATGGGAGATCTGGAGATTCCCTCTGGGGAAAACTCCTCTGACGAAGTGAGCCTTAGCGAGATTGCCCTGGATGACCTGGAGACCATTGAGGCCTCTTCCCTGGGAGATGCTGAAGGCGGGGAGTTGCAGCTGGATGATCTTGCAGAACTGAGCTCTGGAGACTCTGGTGCGGCTGATGAAGATGAAGGGTTTTTAGGGCTGGAAATTGAATCAGATGACGAAGCCTTTGGAGATCTGGGCGGTTTTGAGGATGAGATGTCTTTGGAGCCGGAAGCTTCAGTGGAGGCGGCACCTGCCGATCCAGGAGCAGAGCTTGAATTGGACCTTAATGATGATGATCTCTCTGCCCTGGCAAAAGAGCTCGAGGACCACTTGGATCCAGAAGGCGGAGAAAAGTAAAAGTAAAGCCCTCGCCTTAAACCACCAAGATTACCAATTCGCCAAGTGCCTAGAGCATAGCGAAAAAAGAGTAAACGGTAAATGGTAAACGGTGAACGGTTGCGGAGTCAGGGCGTAATCGGTTTACCGTTCACCGTTCACTGTTTACCAAAGGTTTTGAGCTCTGCGCTTAGCGCTCTGCCCTTTGCAACTTCGCTTTTTTCCCCTTGACAAAAAAACGACTGGATCGTATAAGTCGGGGCGCTCAGGTAAAATGCCGAGGTAGCTCAGTCGGTAGAGCAGTGGACTGAAAATCCTCGTGTCCCCAGTTCGATTCTGGGCCTCGGCACCAGAGTTAATATTTGACCCCCACCTGCTGCAAAATGATAGTCGGTGGGGGTTTTTTCTATTGGGAACTCTCGCTTACCTCGCCGCCAGTTTGTTTGAGGGTAAGAGAGCTGCCGTAGGTACGGTGGTCTTCGCTTGGCTGGGCAAAAGCAAAGGCACCGTAGATGTTAATAAGCCTCTCTCCCAAAGCCCCTGACAGCCGCCTGAAAAGCTGGAGGCCATTGCTAGGATCTTTTTCTAATAGAGTGCATAACGTGTCCCCGTCGAACTTTACCAGCTTGGTGTCTGCCATGCATTTGGCGGAGGCGGAATAATTTTCTCGACCGACGAGACTGGACCAACCGAAGGCCTCCCCTGGATGTTCGACCGTATAGACGAGCTGCCTAAATTCGCCAATTTCCAGCTTAACCCGTCCTTTTAGCAAGATGTAGAAATACTTGGCCTTTTCTCCTTCAGGGAATATTAGCTCACCGTCCGTAAAGGATTCTTTCACTGCAGTATCATAGACTTTCTTTACGAAGTCCTTACTCATTCCCCGAAAGAGATCCGTTTGCTGAATAAACATTTCCTTCTCCTTTCTGTCCCCCCTAGCCCGGAGGTTTCATAAATCCGCCTGAGGCGGACCGTGGGTATGGGCGTCTTTTTAAATAGATAGCTAGTATTCCCGAGCCAAAGCAGAAAATCCTCCGACAATGAAAGTAACCATGCAAGACGAGTGAGGGCAAATTAGAATAGGGAGAATAATTTTTCCAGAAAGAGGTTGATCAGCTGAAAAGCGAGGAACGAGGGGGGGAGAATCAAATGTTGAGGGTCTAGTTTAGAAGGTGTTCTGTCCAGAGCGATTAAGCAGGCCTGAATCCGTTCTGTACGGCGTGGTTTGTAACTAATTGACTGTGGAAGCAACCAGCACCATAAAATGCACAGAGGCTGCCATAAACTGATTTTAGCTCATCCATGTCACTAACTATTCTCAGCTCCCAACGGAAAGTGCACCATCCCGCTGGGAGCGAGGAAGGATTATTTTGAGTACCATTGGAAAAGTCTCCTTGTTGTTAGAGAAGTTATATCTACGAGTAGGTTACGAGGAAGTAGTGACCCTGTCAATGGAAAAACTACCTTTGTGATAGGAATACTTTTCACCCGGTTTCACCACAAAGGGCACGAAGGTCTAAGATATCTGGGATGTGAGATCTGAGATGTGGGATATGGAAATCAAATTTAGGAATTTAGGCATTGAGGAATTCGGGGATTTTTCGAGACCAGGCTCAATTCCCTAATCCCTGAATTCGCAATTCCTGAATCTCTAGATCACACATCGCACATCCGTTATCTCTATTGGTGACCTTTATACTTGGAGGTGTGAAGTAGGTGCTGTCTATAATTCGTAAGGGGTGAGGCTTTCATAGCCATTATTGGTAACTAGGACTGTCTGCTCAAATTGGGCAGAAAGTGATCCGTCCCGGGTAACTGCGGTCCAGTTATCAGCCAAAATTCGTAAATCTTTCTTTCCCAGATTAATCATAGGTTCTATGGTGAATACCATACCGGGGACCAGGGGTACCCCTTCACCTTTCCGTCCGAAATGGGGCACCTGTGGGGGTTCGTGGAACTCAAATCCTATCCCGTGACCGGTAAATTCCTCCACCACCGAGCAACCTTCAGCTTCGGCATATTGATGTATGGCCCAGCCAATGTCTCCTATGGTATTCTCGGGCTTGACTACGGCCAAGCTTAGTTTGAGACTCTCACGAGCCACCCTGACTATCTTCTTGGCCTCAGGGCCTGGTGTGCCCACGAAATAGGTCTTATTGGCATCGGCATAGTAGCCATTGAGGATGGTAGTCACATCCACATTGACTATGTCACCATCTTGTAAAACTCTCTCTCCCGGAATACCATGACAGATCACTTCATTTACCGAGACACAAACCGATTTGGGAAATCCCCGATAATTTAACGGCGCCGGGATGGCACCATTCTTAATGGTAAACTCATGCACTATGGTGTTGATCTCATCAGTGGAAATCCCCGGCCTGATCTCGGTCTCCACTAGATCAAGGGTATTGATAACCAGCCGTCCCGCTTGTTTAATACCCTCTACATCCGCTTTTTCTTTTAGCCTGATATTAAAATTTTTGGCATAGATTTCCTTGACCCTTTCCTCTACTAATTTCTCTTTACCCAAGCAGCATTTCTTGTACTTCAGTCCGCTTCCGCAAGGGCAGGGCGCGTTTCTTTTTATCTTGCTCACAATGAATTCCTCTGCAGCTTCCTAGTCCGGACGTTTCGTGACTCATCCAGACTAATATGAGATAAGAGTTTGCTAATATAACACGTCTTAACCAAGTGAGCTTCGAAAAAAATACAAATCTCGCCCTAGTCGAATCCTGTGACATCATTGCATCACTCCAATAACCCAGTAGGCCCGATCCACATGTTCGCACAGTTCCAGAGCCCGAGAAAATTGGCAAGAAATGTGCATAAGTTCTCCATGAGTTAGTGAACAAACAGGGTTTCAAGCTCCTTTGAACCTGGAAAGTTGGCTTGAAGGGGATCACTGTGCGAAATGGAGGCTCGCTGTAGCATTTTCAACACTTAGCGCGAACATATAAACGAGCGCTACTGTCTTATGCAGCGGACAGGAATGGGTTGATGAAACAGAGTTATCTGGCATTTGAAATAGGGTCTATGCAAAAGACGATCTATCCTTTGCTGGGAACTACCACTATTGGCCGGTCCGCGGACAACACCATCACCCTTCCCGATCCCACCACCTCACGGAACCATGCCAAAGTAGTATTCACAGATGGCAAATGGGTGGTAGAGGATTTGGGAAGCGCCAATGGTATCATGATCGGTGGTCAACGAGTCAAAAGAGTGGTCCTCCAGTCCGGTGATACCTTCAAAATTGGAGGAATTACTTTCCGCTTTATAGAGAAAGAGCTTTCGGGCAGTGGCGACCAACTTTTTGAGACAGTGGAGATCCTGGCCACCGCCTCGGAGGATCCAGATTTCCAAGTTTCTGCAGAGAAAAAAGAAGATGAGGCAGTACAAAAAAGCAAGCCGTGGTCTGAAAGGCTGCAGGAGGCAGTTGCCGCTATTCCTTTTTTCTCCCCCTTGGATGCAGATGAGCGGAAGAAGCTGGCGGATGAAGCAACACTCCACGTATTTAATGGGGGGGAGATGATCATTCGTGAGGGAGATCCAGGACGGTCAATCTATGTAATTCTGGATGGTCAGGTAAGAGTCTTCACCAGAGACCATCACGGAGAGGAACTGGAGCTTGCCCTCTTGGAGGTTAGTCAATTCTTTGGTGAAATGTCATTTCTTACCGGTAAGCCACGCTCGGGCTCAGTGATGGCTGTGGGTACCAGTGTGATTGTGGAACTCGGCTATACCAGCATGAGAAGGGTGGTAAAGGAACATCCCACGGTCAAGAAAGTGCTGGTTGAGTATTACCAACAAAGATTGGGGAGCACTGAACAGAAACGGGCCGAAGCAGGAGTGGATGAGGGTGCGACTGAGTCTCGTCTCAAAGAACGCATACAAGTGAAGCTGGTAGTGTTGCCCCAAACCACCCCGAGGGGAACCTTAAAAGCGAGTTCCTGGACTGGTGTTTCCGTTGACATCGCCGAATCTGGCATCGTAGTGGGAGTGGCGGGAGCACCAGCGGACGCATTTCAACCCCAAAGTGAGGTGCGGTTGGAAATTGAACTTTCACAACCATGGGGGGAGATAAGAACCCTAGGAACAATTCGCCGGGTTAAACCTGCCCGCACGGATCAAAAGATGACCATGTTAGGCATCGACTACGCAGGCATGGCAGAGTCGGATGCCAAAAAGCTGAAAGCGTACTTGTCTGGCTAACCCGACTCAGGCGGATTTTCGAAAGATCAGGGTTAAGGTAGAGAGGTTTCCTTTGTCTGTCAAAAAGCTTAGTAAAGAGAAATTCTTCCAGGTTGCCTTTTTGAAAAGCATTAAAACCCAGTTAATTGTGTTTGCTCTTCTTGCCACCATCATCCCATCGGTGACCATGGGCTGGCTATCATATGTGCAAAATCGTCAATTCCTCAATGAAAAGATCAAACAGGAACTGAGAGTCGTGACCAGTCAAGTCTCTCGCGAGCTCGATTTATGGATGAAAGATCGACTGTACGATCTTCGCGTTTTTTCTAGTTCCTATGTTGTCTTAGAAAATCTTGAAAAGATCTTGCGCGAGGGAAGCGCCCACATCGAAAACGTTATAGCCCACAGAAGACTTAAAGATTACCTGGGGTCGGTTAGGGGAAAAATCGTCGATTACCAGGAACTCATGCTTTTGGATTTGCAGGGGGCATCGGTGGCTACCAGCTCTGACATGGTCACCACCGTCAAACTACCACCGAGATGGCTTGAAAGAGCCCAGGCAAACAAATACACTATTGGCAGTGCTTATTGGGACGAGACCTTGCAGGCGGGCGTTGTTGTGATTGCTCAGCCCATTAGAACTGGCAACGATCGGTTGTTAGGCGTAATGGTGGCCAAGTTAAACTTTCGCACCATTAGTAAAGTCTTGCAGAAGTATGCCCAAGGCGAAATAGGTGAGCTCTACTTGATCACCCAACATGGCTTCTTGCTCGATAGTTCTAAGTCCATTTCAACGAAGTTCCTGGAAACCAAACTCTTAAAAAACACGACGCAAAAACTCTTTTCTCAAGAGGGAGAGCCCAATGCTTATCTAAGTTATCACGGCCAGCCAGTGGTGGGAGCCCTTAAAAGGATGTCAGAGCTGGGTTGGGGTGTGGTTGCTGAGAAAGAGAGAGCAAAGGCCTATGCTCAGATTGTCAGGCTGCGCAACCTCACCTTGGCACTAGTTGTTGGACTGCTGCTTGTCATCGGTCTTGCAGCCTACCTCCTTAGCCTCAGCTTAGTCCGGCCGCTAAATAGGTTGACCAGTGGGGCTGGCAAGGTGGCTGCGGGCGACCTAGAGGTGGATGTACCCGTGGGTAGTCGCAATGAGGTGGGCTATCTGACCGAGGTTTTCAACGACATGGTCGCCCGGCTGCGCCAAGGCCGAGAGGAACTTGCCGCAATCAACGAAACACTGCGGGAAAAGAACGTGGAGCTTCACGAGATCTCCATAACCGATAGTCTTACTGGGCTGTACAATCGCAAACATCTAATGGAGACTCTTGACAAAGAGGTAAGTCGCTGTCAACGGCACGGCCATTCATTCTCATTGATGGTTATCGACATTGATCACTTTAAGAAATACAACGACACATATGGTCATTTGGCAGGAGATGAAGTGCTGAGCAGGCTGGGCTCAGTTTTTAAAGAGTCTATCCGCGGTAGCGATTACGCTGCTCGTTACGGTGGGGAAGAATTCATAATTATGCTCCCGGAGATTGGTTCAGAGCAGGGAGTGGAGGCGGCAGAGCGAATTCGTGCTAAAGTGGCTGAACAAAGATTTGGCGGTGAGGATGAGGCCATCAAAGTAACCATAAGCGTGGGTGTCGCTTCCTACCCGGATAAAGGTGAAGATGCTGAGTCAGTCATCCGAAAGGCAGATGAGGCCCTCTATGAGGCAAAAGAAATGGGACGAAACCAGGTCGTTCTAGCCGGCGCCAATAAAAAGAAAAAAAAGAGAAAAAAGAGTGGGGCCAATTAAAATTTCGAATTTCGAAATTGTCCTTCGGACTCCCACCCTCCGGGCGGGTTCCCGGTTTCGAATTTCGAAATCTGGACTCTATGCGCCATGCCCTGTGCTCTATGGGTCTTAACGACCCCCTACCAGGGTTTGAAAAATCCAGCCGCTAATCCCATCTTCTCTAGTCACTCTAACCCACTGATCTTTGTAAGAGTACCCGATGAGTAGAGTGCCTTTGTCTAGGGTGGTGAGTATGTTGCTCTTGAGATCCGGCATTTCCCTTAAATTGCTATTTTTCAGTACCTGTAGAGGGAGGGGCTGGGCGAACAACACTTCACCCTCGATTGATTTGAGCTTTTTCTTGTCACCCAACCGCATCTGACCGGACTTGATTTGTCCTTTGGCCTGGCTGGTAAGATAGAGGGCGCCTCCGTAGTTTTCCTTTTCGAACTCCTCCACGCTCATCTTCAACAGTTGCTCAGCCTTTGCTACCTCGGGGTCCTCGCCCCGAGCCGCCAGCTGAACCTTCAGGGCTTTCACCGCAATTTCAGCTTCAGCCATTTCAGAGGCTGCCTCAGCCTTGCTCTCCAGACTACGAAGCTTGGCTTTTGCCCTTACCACTTCCTGAATGGCTTCATCCAACATCTTCTGTTGCGAATCCAGGCGGTCCTCAAGCTCTCTGATCTGAGCTTCCTTCTCTAGTATTCGTAGATTAGTTTTGGCTATTTCGGCCTCTAGAGACTCCAAGCTTTGCAGCAGCTTTTTGTTCTCGCCACGTAGTTCTTTGTACTGAGGATTTTGAGCGATAGAATCGTCTATTTTATCAGCCCGTCGTTTACCGCATGCCGGCAGTAGGAATAAAAGAACAGCCAGCAACAGGCAGCAAATTAGTCTCGAGTTAAAACAGGTAGTTGAATTGATCATTAGTGAAGTCTCCCCGGATTGGCTAATAATGACGATGATCTGATAAAAAGCAATAAGACGTTATGGATTTGATATCACTAAATAACCATAGCAGATTTTGGAGTAACAAGAAAGAGGTAGTGTTATCAGGCATTGACATCAAAGCAAATACCGCTAAAATGTAGTAATTAGTAAATAGTGGACGTCACCCACCTACCTCAATATTAGCTTCAGATAATTTCTCCAGTATTATTGATAAGGCATCTCGACTGATGGAGGGACATTTATGGCGGCAGGCGGGAGTCCTCCTGTGGATCCCAAAACGGTAGCCCTGGAGGTACAAAAAGGAAAGTCACTGGAAGAGGTCCAACGCATATTTGGGATAAAGATGAAAAGCCAGGTGCAGGATCTTTATGTGAAGGGCCTACGACAGCTTGGTGAGATTCCAGAATTCGAGATGCCAAAAGCCAAGGATAAGGCGATGCTACAGATTACTGACCCGGGCTATAGAAGAAGTATAGGCCAAAGTGGGAGCATTACTCTGACTCGCTCTCTCCTTTTAGAGAAACTTGGCTTTCACCAAGGTGATGTTTTTCAGGTTCTCCGCCAAGGAGACGATCTCATACTTCGCAAGGTCGAGTGATAGTTCACTCAGCATGGAGAGCGCACATCCGACATCTAGGTGATTTCACCACCAAGGACACAAAGAACACAAAGAGAATAACCAAATATATCTTTGTGCCCTTTGTGCTCTTTGTGGTTAGAATACTCGCCGCAATTTGGATACTGATCTCACAGTGCTCACGAAAGTACCATCCTGCAATCCACTACCAGGCATCCCTGACCCTTCGGTAAAACCTTGATGGGATTTAAGTCTAGTTCTTGGATCTGGGGTAGATCGCAGACTAGTTGAGAGATCCGCTGCACAGTGTCGATGAGAGCCTCGAGGTCTCCAGGTGGCTGCCCTCGCACTCCTTTCAGAATCTGGCTGCCACGAATTTCGGCAAACATCTTCCTGGCTTCGGCAGCGCTCACAGGAGCCACTCTAAAAGCCACATCTCCGAAGACCTCCACATATACTCCCCCCAGGCCGGCAAGAATCACTGGCCCAAAGACGGGATCCTGCTTGGCGCCCACAAAAACTTCATAGCCTTGAGAAACCATTTTTTGCACCAAAGTAACTTTTTCCTTGGCCTGCGATTCAGTGGTCTGAATTATGGCAGCCAGCCGATCGTATCCATCCCTCGCCTCAACTTCGGAGTTAAGATCGAGTAGCACTCCCCCTGCGTCGGATTTGTGGACAAACCCCTCACCCACCACCTTCATGGCCACTGGGAATCCCAAGGCTGTGGCTTGAGCTGCCGCCTCTTGACTGCTTCTGGCTTGGCGCCATGAAGCTAAGGGAATGGAGTAATTTGACAGAATTTCAAAGGACTCAACCGTGGTGAGCTGCTGTGCTTGTCTAGTTTTGGCCTCGGCCAAAATAGCTAAGGGTTTCCGCTGATCAACTGCGATGGTTTTAGCCTCTTCAAAGCTGGAGATATTACGACGGTGGTAGAAGTCTCTGGAAATGGCCAGAGCCTTTGCGGCCTCTTCCGGGTCGGTGAACATGGGAAAGCCGGGGTGATTACGACGGTTTAAACGCCACTCCTCTTCTGTGGTGACAAGGCATAGGGCCACAGGTTTTTGCCCTTGCAAACAGATCTCCTTGATTTTTCCTGCCAAATTTCGGCTATCTTCCTGAAAAAAAATGCCATTGTAGTTCAATACAACCAGCATCCCATCAATGTCCTCACGGCCCAGGGTGTCTCTTACGATTTGGTGAAAAAGGTCAAAATCAAAAAGGTCCCCCAAATCCATGGGGTTTCCCAACCGGATAACCCCAGCACGGAGACGGCCTTCAACCATCCTCAAGAATTCTTCCGGAAAGGGTTGCAGGACAAAACTGTATTTGGCAGCAGCGTCGGCTGCAACCACAGCGTGACCCCCTGAGCGTGAGATTACCGCGAGCCGGTTGCCACGCATTGGGGGCAGGCCGTGTGCCTTGATGGCTGTTAAAGTTGAGGTCATGTCGGTGACCCGATGGATGGAGCATTGTCGAAAAGCTGCATTGACCACCTCCTCGGAGGCGGAGAGAGAACCAGTGTGTGACCTGGCGATTCTGGTACTGGCCTCGCTAGTATTGGATTTGTGTACTAGGATGGGTTTGTTGGAGCGGAAAGCGATTTCCATGAGTCGGCGACCGTCCGCAATGCCTTCCAAATAAAGAAAAGCAGTCTCTGTACCGCTATCCTCTAAGAAGTACTCGAGGAGGTCGTTCTCATCGGTGTCCAACTTGTTGCCAATAGAGGCGAATTTGTTGAAACCAAGATTTTCACTTGCCAGCTCGTTTAACAAAGCACCTCCCACTCCTCCACTCTGAGAAATGATAGAAAGGGGACCTAAATTGAAGGTGTTGCTGAAGGGCATGAATGGAGTGGCCAGACCATTTTCCTTGTTGATTACCCCGATGCAGTTAGGGCCGATGAAGCGGATGCCATATTTGCTTGCTATGGCGACCAGCTGCTCTTCCAACTCTTTGCCCTCATCCCCCAATTCGCTGAAGCCGGCAGATTCGATTACCAGTCGCTTTATACCCTTGTGTCCACACATTTCCATAATTTCAGGTAAGGTAGAGGCCGGGGTAAGGATTGCCGCAAGATCAACCTCCTCGGGTATGTGGGAAATTGTCGGATAGATAGGGTAATCCATGAAAGAGCCGCCCTTGGGGCCGACTAAATAGATCTTGCCCGTGTAGCGAAATTCATTGAGATGATAGACAATAGCTCTGGCGAGGTTGGTGGGAGAGGGGGAGACACCAACAACTGCAACACTCTCTGGGTAGAAGAAGTCTTTCACAGTAGCACCTCGAGGAATACATTTAAGAATTTAGAAATTCGGGAGTTCTTGCAACGGGTCTGCAGGAAAGCACATACTAACGGTGGGATTTTGCCCTGTCAATTGGTAACATCTCAGGAGTTTTCCCAAAAATATTCTCGTGACATAGGCCACGGGGAAGCTACTCCACAACGCGCATGATTCGCGGCATCCATTGGCAGGATTCCTGTTTAGTGTGCACCACATCTCCATGCAGGCCCTAGCAAGGGGTAGAAGTGACCAGACCGTGAGCCCTGGAACGACAGACGAGACATCAGCAAGGCCCCTTTCATTTACCTAGCAAAGGTAAACTAACTCTAGAACATAGGTTATAAGAATCATCCACTCATTTTTGGGGAAACTCTTATTAACATATCGGCATCAAGTTTGCAGCATTTAGATGTCTGCAGTCGCCATTGGTATGATAGACTATCTTCCCCAAGTTTACTTGGGGGGAGGGTCGAATCGATATTGGAGTGCTGGAGTAATTCGATTGCGGATTTGGGAATGCGGATTGCGGATTGTGGACTTCAAATTGAGTTTTTGATATGAAATTTATTCTTTTTTCAATCCGAAATCCGAAATCCGAGATCCGAATTTGACCCTCCTCCATTCCTCCATCACTCCGAGGGAAAAAAGGGGTCAGACAATGAGCCTCAGTAAGTGCAAAAGCATAGTGCTGGCACTAATTTTAATCATTCTCTTACTCGTTACCTTTGGTTGTCAAAGTCTGAACGAGCAGAAAAAATACCTCGCAGATGAACGCTGGGTCTGTCCCGAATATGCTGATTTGCCTCTCAGGCAAGGTCGTTTCGAAGAGGCTGTTGAACAACATTTGCGCGTGTTAAGTCAAGAGCCCGGTAATGGGCTGGCTCATTATCATCTGGGCTACGCCTATGGCCAGCTCGGCCTGCACTCAGATGAAGTGGGCGAATATTTGCGAGCAATTGATCTTGGTATGGAAAGAGGGGATCTTTTCTACAATCTTGGGATGGCATACATGGAATTGGGTGAATATGGGAGAGCAGAGCAGACCTTTCGCCAGGCTGTGGACATAGAGCCCGAGTGTGGTGAAAATTATCGTGGCCTCGGCATGGCTACCCTGAAACAGAAACACTACCACGAGGCTCTAATTTCATGTCGGCGAGCCACAAAATTAGAACCGAATGACCCGGATAATTGGCACTGCTTGGCCCTGGCTGCGGCCAGGGCAGACGAAGTTGGAGAGTCGTGGAGTGCGTTGAAGGAATTGCGGAAGCTGGATTCCGATTACCGGCTTGATCCATTCCTGCTAGAAATTTTTCCATCAAAGGGAGGAATTCCAGCTCCCAATGACCCTAGAGAGCCTAGAGATCCCAGATAAAGGATCTAGAATTCTAAATGTCTAGACCCCATATCTCACATCACACAGCAGTTGCGCCTAATTCGCTACCACGCATCAAGCTGCAGATTATCATGCTTTCTTTGTAGCCCTTGTGGTAAAAACACTATTCTGTGGCAAAACATCTAATGGAAGCGCTGATCGCTGGATGCTGACCAAAGGAGTGACCGATGGAAATAAAGATTCAGAAAGGTGACATATCCACTTCGGCAGCGGAAGCGGTGTTACTCTTTCATTTCGACGGAGACCATAAGTTGCTCGAGTCTGCGGCTGCAGTCAACGGTGTTACTGGATCAATAATCAGCCGGGTGATAGAAGCCGGTGATTTTCGCGGCGAACACCTGGAAAATGTTCTTCTCTTTACTCAGGATTCTGCGGCAATAAAACGCATTTTTCTCATGGGGCTGGGGAAAAGGCAGAATTTCACTGCCCAGACTTTGAGAGAGGCAACGGCCCAGGCCCTCAAAACCCTGAGGGATCGGCGTCAGCCTCGAGCGGTTTTACCGATTCCACTGGACAGCGAATTCCCTCTCGCTGTGGGGGAAACGGCTGAAGCTTGCGTCTTGGGTGGAATGCTGGGCCTTTACCAGTTCACTGAACTACTTACCAAGGAGCGGGATAAAATCAAGGATTTTGACTGCTTAACTATTATCAGCGGCAGGAAGACCAAAGCCTTATTAACTGGTGTTGACCAGGCAAAAAAGATGGCGGCAGGGATTTATCTGGCTCGGGATCTAGTCACTTTGCCCTCCAATCAAGCTACTCCTAGTTTTTTGGCCAAGAAGGCCAAAGATGTGGCGGCGCGGGCTGGTATGCGCTTCAAGCTTATCCGGGAGCCTGAGGCCAAGAAACTGGGGATGGGCGCTTTTCTAGCGGTAGCCCAGGGAAGTGAAGAACCGGGTCTCATGGCGGTGATGGATTATCGGCCTTCGGGCGAAAAGGGGCCCCCCGTGGTTCTTGTGGGCAAAGGTATCACTTTTGACAGTGGTGGAATTTCCATAAAGCCGGCAAAGGACATGGACAAGATGAAGCATGACATGGCGGGAAGTGCTGCCGTAATCGGGGCCATGCAGACTATCGCTGCCTTGAACTTGCCGGTGAGGGTTGTGGCTATAATTCCCTTCACGGAAAATCTCCCTAGCGGCAAGGCCTACAAGCCGGGAGATGTAATCCACTCCTTGAGCGGTTTAAACGTTGAGGTTATAAACACCGACGCAGAGGGACGAATGATTTTAGCCGATGCTCTCACTTATGCCGAACGCTATAAGCCGCAGGCCATAATCGATCTTGCCACTCTTACCGGAGCATGCGTTGTGGCACTGGGAGACAATGTCGCGGGACTTATGGGTAATAACGAGGAACTACACGCAAGGTTGCAGGCTGCCTCGGAGGAAAGTGGGGAGAAGGTTTGGCCACTTCCCCTTTGGGATAGCTACTTGGAGTCGATGAAGAGCGAGGTTGCCGATCTCAAAAACGTTGACGGCCGCAAAGCAGGAGCAATTACTGCTGCGATTTTTCTGAAACAATTCGTACCCGAAGGAGTTCCTTGGGCTCATCTGGACATTGCCGGCTGTGCCTGGGAGGATAAAGGGAGTGCTTTGGTGCCCAAAGGGGCCACAGGCATGGGTGTGCAATTGCTCACCCGGCTAGTGCAGAGCTGGAAGCCTCTTACAAAGGACAATAAATAATCCTACCTCATGCAAAGGAACTACCCTAAAGGGAGCTGGGATTTTTTGCAGCCGATCTTCAGTGTTCAGGTATAACTATATAGGATTAAAGTTTAGCGTTTTTGCTTTTTCTTCTTGAAACCTGAAACCTGACACCCGACACCTATCTTGCCAATCTACAATTCTAATAGTTTCTTAAGTTCGTCCCCGAGGATGGTCTCTTTTTCCAGCAGAGTTTGCGAAAGGACTTCTAGTTTTTCTCGCTTTTCCGTAAGTATCTTCTGGACCCGGTCGTGAGCCTCCGACATTAAGCGTGAGACCTCGGCATCGATCTCTTTGGCGGTCTGGTCACTATATTCCTTGGCGGGGGAAAAGCCCGTTTCCAGAAAAAGTGGCCTTCTCTCTTTGGCGTAGGTGACCAAGCCCAACTTCTCGCTCATGCCATACTCTGTCACCATACTGCGGGCAATGTCGGTAGCCCGCTGCAAGTCATTCTGTGCACCCGTGGATATGTCTTTAAAGACAATTTCCTCCGCCACCCGGCCTCCTAAAAGTACACAAAGCCGGTCAAGGAGTTCCTCCCGAGTCATGAGGTAACGGTCCTCGGTGGGAAGTTGCTGGGTGTAACCCAGGGCAGCAATTCCTCTGGGAATAATGGAGACTTTATTGACGGGATCGGCGGTGGGCACGCTCATGGCCACCAGGGCGTGACCGCTTTCATGGTAGGCTACGATGTGTTTTTCCTTTTCGTTCATCATCCGGTTTTTCTTTTCCAGCCCACCAATGATCCGATCTATGGCCTCTTGAAATTCAGCCATACCAACACTTTTCTTGTTGCGGCGGGCTGAAAGCAGGGCTGCCTCGTTGATGAGGTTGGCTAGGTCCGCCCCCACAAAACCAGGAGTAAGGGCCGCCACCTTGGCGAGTTCCACATCAGATCCAAGCTTCACACCTTTTGCATGAACCTTGAGAATAGCTTCCCGACCTCGAATGTCAGGACGGTCTAAGGCTACATGCCGGTCGAAGCGTCCTGCCCGCAGAAGGGCAGGATCGAGGATCTCGGGGCGATTTGTGGCAGCCATGATAATTACCCCAACAGTGGCATCGAAACCGTCCATTTCTACCAAGAGTTGATTAAGGGTCTGTTCCCGCTCATCGTGCCCCCCGAGGGGACTCATGCCCCGGGCTTTGCCCAAGGCATCCAGTTCGTCCACAAAGATGATGCAGGGAGCATTCTCCTTGGCCTGGGCAAAGAGATCGCGCACTCTAGCAGCACCCACGCCAACGAACATCTCGACAAAATCAGAGCCGCTGATGCTGAAAAAAGGCACTCCGGACTCACCCGCCACGGCCTTGGCCAACAAGGTCTTGCCCGTGCCCGGCGCGCCCACTAACAAGACACCCTTGGGAATCTTTCCCCCGAGACGAGTGAACTTCTCCGGTGTCTGGAGGAATTCGACAATTTCCTGAAGCTCTTGCTTGGCCTCGTCAATGCCGGCCACGTCCTTGAAAGTTACGCCCACCTCACGTTCTGCGTAGATCTTCGCCCGGGCTTTGCCCACGGAGAGAACCCCTTGCGGGCCGCCAGCCATGCGGCCAATGAGAAACCTCCAAACAATGATGAATAAAGCAAGGGGCAGAACCCAGGCCAGAATGTTGGCCAGCCATTTGCTTTCGTAATGACCGGTGTAGTCGATTTTCTTCTCGTCCAGTAGTTTTACCAGTTCTGGATCATCCACCCTTACGGTAACAAACTGCCGAGCCTCGCCTCCTTTTTCGTCTTGAGTAAGTGTGCCGGTTATTTGCTGCGGCTTTATGGACAGTTTTTGGACCTTGCCCTCGGTTACGTAGCGTTTGAATTCTGAATAAGGGATGGTGTTGACCTTACTGGCCATGAAATAGTCGTGAATAAGCGACAAAGCCAGTAGCGCCAAAAGAAAGTACCAGAAAGAGAAGTGAAATTTGCGACGGCCGGGATCCCCCTTGGGCGGAATGTCGCCGAGTGAAGACCTGAGTTTTTCGAAGACATTTTTATCCTCCGATGATGGGCGATCTGTCCTTTTGGCCATGCTGCTCTCCTCCTCGACCGTAAGGTATTGTTGTTTTTCCTAGTATTTAATTTATCAGATAAGCTTTTCTTCTGTAAAACGTTAAACATAAATAGAGGAATGTCTATACAGGCAAAGGTATAAGATCATCGCCCAATCCGCAATCCGAAATCCCCGCCCGCCATGCGAGCCCGCCCGGCAATCGCCTGACGGCGAAGCCGATGGCGGACGGGCAGGGCGAGGCGGGCGGGCGCAAGCCTTTAGTTTTTCTTCATAACTTCCCTAAAAATTATCAATTTTTGCACGTCCTGGGTTCCCTCTCCCAATGATGAACCCCAGGCATCCATGGGGAATTTGTGCACGGGGTGATCCTGCATCACTGAAGCAGCACCAAAAAGGTCAGCCGCCCAAACCCCAATCTGCCTGGCGATTTCCACCGACATGTATTTGGCCATGGAAGCTTCCAGGCGGAAATCTTTGCCCTGGTCTTTGGTCCAACCCGCCTTTAGCACCAGTAAGCGGGCTGCTTGGATGCGGGTAAAAAAATCGGCAATTTCGAAAGATTTAGCCTGGAAATCTGCAATCCTTTGTCCGAATATTTCACGCTTTGTGGCCCGTTCTAGTCCCGCCTCAAAAGCTCCCACCGCTGTACCCAATGTGAGTCCGCTAATAGGGATTCTGCTCTGAGTGAAGGTGGCAAGTACCTGATGCAGTCCTTTACCCCGTTCACCAACAAGGTTCTCCTCGGGAACAAAAAACTTATCTAAATGCAGCCTAGTTAGGTCTGAAGGTATCCAGACTCGTTTGCTCAATTTTTT
>JAJDNT010000085.1 GCA_022340515.1 Deltaproteobacteria bacterium | reverse complement strand
ATGTTGTTTTGGTGACATCCACCATGACCTACTGGTACCCCGGCGTACTACAGAGTATTAGATTAGTTAAAAAGCATTTCTCTGATGTCCCCGTGGCGCTAGGTGGCATTTACGCCACCCTTTGCCATGAGCACGCTGTTAATAGTAGCGGTGCCAACCACGTAATTCCCGGCCCCGGAGAGACTCGCATATTACAACTATTGGAGCAACTAACCGGCCACTCTTCTGAAAAGCCAACTCACACTGTTGAGGTGAACACCTTACCTTGGCCTGCCATTGATTTGTTGCCCGATCCCCAATATGTTTGCACCCTGACCTCTCGCGGTTGTCCTTTTCATTGTCCTTATTGTGCTTCAGACTTGCTTTGTCCCAAATTTGTCCGAAGAGACCCCATAGAGGTGGTGGACGAACTAGAGTACTGGCACCAGAAGTACTCCATCGTCAATGTGGCCTTTTACGATGATGCCCTTTTGTTAGATCCGGGCAAGCACATACTGGTTTTACTAAAAGAAGTCAGACGGAGGGGACTACCGTTGCAGTTCCATACTCCTAATGGTGTTCACGTCAGTGGCCTCACTGAAGAGGTCTGTGAAAGTCTCTTTCTCTCTGGCTTCAAAACTGTGCGTCTTGGTCTTGAAACCACCGACAACCAACGTCAGCATCAACTGGGAGACAAGGTCAAGCCGGGGGCTTTTTCTACTGCTATGGCGAACCTCACACGAGCAGGCTTTCAAGCTGATCAGATCGGAGTCTACCTTCTTTGTGGTCTTCCGGGACAGGAACCGACCGAGGTGGCAGAATCTATAAGAATGGTGCGAGCTCACGGAGCAAGGCCTTATTTGGCTGAATATTCGCCTATCCCAGGTACTTCCCTTTGGTCTGAGGCACTTGACTGTTCACCTTTTGATCTGGCGAACGAACCCCTCTATCATAACAACTCTATACTACCTTGTCGGAGCAAGCACTTTGGGTTGGAAGAGTTACAGCAGTTGAAGCAGCTGTGTAAAGCATAGGGCATGGAGCATAGAGCATAGAGTAAGGACTAAGGTTTCAGTGTTCAGGTTTCAGCTTTTGTGTTTCTCGCCCCTGACACCTTGAGACTTGGTGCCTAGTGCGTAGTGCCTAGTAGACGGTAATCCTGGGAGAATGACTTATGGAAATAACCTTCCTCGGTGTTGGTGAAGCATTTGATGAAAAAATTCCAAATACTTCTATGTTGGTTCGCACAGAGATTGAGGGAAAATCTGTATCTGTATTGCTTGACTGCGGCTATTCAGTGCCGCCCAAATTATGGCAGCAGGGAATGCAGCCGGACACCCTAGACGGCATCTGGATATCACACTTTCACGCCGATCACGCCTTTGGCTTGCCTGCGCTGCTCGTGCGTTTCTGGGAAGAGAAAAGAAAAAAAGACCTCTGTTTTCTGGGGCAGAAAGGAATCGAGTCCTTCGTCTTAAAATGTCTTAATTTAGCCTACCCCAAATTTCACCCTCGTCTGGGATTCTCATTGCGATTCGAGGAAGTTGAACCAGGCGACACCTTGACGACCTTTGGATTGTCTTGGACTACGGCAGTAAACGATCACCCTCAGCGCGACTTGGCTCTGAGATTGGCAGAGAAAGAAAAATCATTATTCTACAGTGGCGACGGCCGCCCCACCTCTGAAACCAGGTCTTTAGCAGCAGGTGTGGATCTTCTTGTTCACGAAGCTTTTCACCTTTCCAAAGACATTCCAGGACATGGCACCGTAGCTGGGTGCCTGGAAATGGCCCGAGATTGCAAAGCTAAAAGACTTGCCCTGGTTCATATTCAGAGGGATTTAAGAAGAGAGAGATTTAAGGAGATTAGGGAGTTAGCTAGATCGGTTCAGGATGTAGAGGTGATAATCCCGAAACCCGGAGACAGGATCCTTATCTGAAACCACCTTTTTACCCATTTCAGGTCAAACCACTTTTGGGTAAATTTGCTTACGGGCGGGGATAAACCCCGCCCGTACGTGATTTGGTGGGCAGTCAGTGCATAGTGCCTAGTGGTTTTCTATCCTTGATTGATGAGGGCGGCGAGATAGCCGGCGCCGAAGCCGTTGTCGATGTTTACCACCGCTATCCCGGGAGCGCAGGAGTTGAGCATGGTCATGAGAGCGGCTAGCCCTTTGAAGGAAACACCGTAGCCCACACTGGTGGGAACGGCGATTATGGGCTTACTCACCATGCCCCCAACCACACTGGGAAGGGCTCCTTCCATGCCGGCAACAACCACCAAAACACTTGCCTCTCGCATCTGGTGGAAATGATCCAAGAGGCGATGCAACCCAGCCACGCCAACGTCAAAGAGCCGTTCAACCCTACTGCCAACCATTTCCGCGGTGATAGCAGCTTCCTCTGCCACTGGAATATCCGAGGTTCCAGCAGCCAGCACCAGAACCAGCCCTTTTCCCTTTTTAGCAGCCTTTTTTTGTCTCACTGTCAGGGTGCGAGAGACGTCATCATACACCGCCTTCTTTATCTTTTTCTTCACCTCTTTTGCTTTGGCCCCATCGACCCTGGTCACAAGTACATCTGAGTGTTGAGCCAGTATGGCTTTCATGATTTCTGCGATCTGGCCGGCACTTTTCCCTTCACCGAAGATCACCTCCGGAAAACCGCGCCGCAAAGACCGGTGGTGATCCACCCGGGCAAAGCCGAGGTTCTCGTAAGGCCATGAGCGTAAGCTTTCGAGGACGGTATCAACATCTTTCTTTCCGGCTTGCAAAGATTGAAGTAATTCGCGAAGCTTATCTTTGTTCATGGGTCACTCCGTGACAGCATAGGGCATAGGGCATAGAGCATAGAGCATAGAGCATAGAGAAAAAAAACAGAATTATTTAGTGTGTCATAAAGTGTATTGGAAACTAGTAATTTGTCGGCACAAGCTATCGAGCCGATCTACTAGAGAATCCATAGTTTCATTTCTTATAAGTTTTCTCATCTCCAATAAAATGACAATATTAGCGTTCTCGTATGTGGACCTTCGTGCAATGTCCAGAAAACGCCTGAAGTCTTTGCTTGAAGAAGAACCTGAGCCTTCAGATATGTTGTTTGACATGGACATTCCGGAGCCCCTAAGCTGGTCAGCAAAGCGGTATAATCGTTTCCTTTCAAGCTCATCTGCAATATCAAAGAGTTCATTAGCTATTTCGATTGCCAACTGCCAGATTCGTAAATCTTGAAATCTAAATTTTGCCATGGTTCTGTGCCCCTTTCATGTACTAGAGAGTTGAACTATGCGCCTTTAAGTTTTTGACCCTATGCTCTATGCTCTATGCCGTCCAGTACCTCTTTGACTATTTTCGCCTGGTCTAGTGCGATTTGCTTGCGGTTGCGTATGACAGTCTGGCCTTTACTGCCCATACCGTTCAGCTCT
>JAJDNT010000078.1 GCA_022340515.1 Deltaproteobacteria bacterium | reverse complement strand
ATCTCTCGATAATAATCTAATTGTAATTTGCTAACCGTGCCACCTTCTCCAGCATAGCCAAGGTAGAGAGGCGCCATGGTTATACGATTTCTTAAGCTAAGTTGCCCGATCTTCAGCGGTGAAAACAGATTATTAAATTTTCTCATAGCAAGCCTCCCTTAGGGTAACGACACAGAGTTATAACCACAGATTGCGAGGCGCCAGGAGCAAAGCATTTGGTAAACGGTGAACGGTGAACAGGTGAGGAGACGCTGCATGATCGGTTTACCGTTCACCGATTACTGTTTACCCTTTTTTCGCTATGCTCTGCGCTTTGCTTCATTTCCCTTTTTGTGGTGCAAGCTAATGCCCAGTCATCTACCAGCGGATTAAACTGCTCCCCCAGGTTAAACCACCTCCAAAACCGCAAAGAAGTACGAGATCTCCCTTTTTGATACGACCCTGTTGATTGGCCTCATCCAAGGCAATTGCCATACTAGCTGAGGAGATGTTGCCATAGCGATCTATGTTTACAAAGATGCGATCCATAGAGACTCCAAGCTTCTTGGCCATGGCCTGCATTATTCTCATATTGGCCTGATGGGGTATGTACAAAGTGATTTGATCCGCCCTTAGTCCATTGACCTCCAAGGCCTCCCTACAGGCCATTGTAAAATGTTCCACCGCAACTCGAAAGGTGGTCGGAGCCTCTACTAGTTGCAGATAATGAACTCCTCGATCTACGCTCTCATGACTTATGGGAGTAGTCCTTGAACCGCCCCCGGGCATTAGAAGATTCTCTCCCCTGGAGCCATCCGTATGAAGGATAGTAGATATAACCTCGGCACCATTCATGCGCCGTGTGTCCAATATTACAGCCCCCGCCCCGTCACCCCAAAGGATGGAGGAACTGCGATCCTGCCAGTTTACTGTTCGACTCATCACTTCCGCAGCTACTACCATGGCATTATCAAAGGTGCCAACTTTTAAGTAATGTTCTGCCACCGAAATACCAAAGAGAAAACCACAACAGGCAGCTGTAACGTCAAAGGAGACCGCACCACTGGCTCCAATCTTATTCTCCAACCAGTTGGCGGCAGATGGGCAACAGGTATCCGGAGTGATTGTGGCCATAATTAAAAGATCAAGATCTTTCGGTTCCATTTTTGCCTGAGCTAGAGCCTGGAGAGCCGCCTCTTGACCCAAATCCGAAGCTGCTTGATCAGGCCGAGCCAGACGCCGCTCACTTATACCAGTTCTTTTGCGAATCCACTCATCAGAGGTGTCAACCATTTGTTCAAGATCAAAATTGGAAAGGACTTTTTCTGGTAAGTAGGATCCCGTTCCAGCAATCCTAATGGTTTTCATGGGACCTCATCTCCCCCCCTTTTGCCGAAGGAACTTTTAATACCTCGCAGCCTGACCAACCCTCTAACAAAAAAAAACTTTTGCTGTCAAATGTCATAATCAGATGTCAGTCATAGCTAGTGGCGGATCCAAGTGAATACCGGCATCACTGTGACCAATCACTACTGCCCAATAGTCAATGTTAATAATGTGTTGATTATTATGTTGATAATAATAATCGGTTTTTTCTCTCTTTTTAGCATTTTTTCCTTGAGAAATTAGAAAAAATATTCTACACTCCGCCCTTACTACTCACCAATGGGGCCAATGTAAATCTAAGTTCAGGAAAAGCCTGATGGGATCCCCCCCTATCGTAGCCTCCGGCCTCAAGAGCCAAACTGATCTTGAGCCAACCATCGGGGTGGAAGATTGTGTCCACCGCTACCACCGCCTTTTCGAAAATGCCCCTTTAGTTGCCTACAGCTTGGATAGCCAGCTGCATACTATCTACATCAGCCCTTATTGTCTCAAAATATTTGGTTATAGTGATGAAGAAATCCAAAAAGATCATCTTTTCTGGGACCGACATATACACCCCGAAGATCAGCAGCGAGTTAATCTCCGCAGAGAACGTTACCTAAAAGAGGGCAAGAGTTTCAATATTGAATATCGAATCATCCACCGAGATCAAACGGTACGGCACATTATCAACCACACAATTCCCATCATCCACAACAACAAGATTAACCTGATTGACGGCTTTGTCTTTGACATCACGGCCAGAAAACACTTAGAAGACCAGCTTATACTCACAGAGAGAATCAAAGTACTTAACGACATGTCCTTGGGGGTGGCTCATGAGATCAGGAACCCCCTGACTTCTATCGGTGGTTTTGCCCGCTTGCTCGAGCGCAGGATGGCGCAAAGTGATCCCAATCGTTCCCACCTCGAGATTATTCTCAAGGAGGTCTCCCGCCTGGAAGCCACTGTGAATCGGGTCCTGGACAGTTTCAAGCGAATCCGCTTACATCCGGTGCCAACTAATATAAATGAAATCCTTGCCAGGGTGCTCAATCAGCTGAGCCACGAATTTCATCACACGGGCATCCAACTCACCACCAAACTGAGTAACAGAATACCAGAAATAGAATTGGATCGGCATCTTATCGAAGAGGGCCTCCGTTCCATAATCAAGACCTCCCTCCGAGGCATGCAAGGTGGTGGTGAACTCACCATTACCACTACCCCCAACCATCGTTACGTGGTCATCGAGATATGCGGCTTGAGCCTCAACCCCGGACCTCTTGACAAATGTCAGCTGTTCTTTCCCTTCTACCGTGAGCCATCATTTGACGGCGGAATCGGAATTCCTCTCTCTCAGCAAATCATCGCCCAACATGGTGGCAACGTGGTTATCAAAAACGGCTCTGACCAGCAGACGAGCTTGGTGATCACCCTGCCCATGCCTCGCCAGGTCCCAAATAGGTAACCATTCATCTTTCCGCACAACCATCCGGGCTAGCTCTATTAAAACTTGAATTCTCCCCCTCGTGACCTTATAACTGAAGGAAGCTATGCTTTCCTCCGCAATGGAATGATGGAACAGAAAAGTTGAGGGAATCCCTGGGTTAAAAGGTGAAATAATATAGACCCTGATTTAGACTCCGAGTCTTTAATTTTGAGGAACCAATGAACCAGTCTAAGATGGAAAGAGTTCGAGAGAGAGTCAGAGAAAAACTCGAAAGTTATAAACTTTACAACTTTGAGCGTTCGCAGGAAGAGGCCTTTGCCTCCTTCTTTGATTTGGCCCAAGAATATACTACTCTGGAAAATCTTTATCTTGTTTGCACCCTCGTGCCCAAGGAATTTTTTGATCTCAATGTTCGCCTCTACCTGCTGGGTGAAGACGGTGTAAGCCTCAGTCTTGTCTGCTCCAGCAATAATGGCCTGGAGAAAGACTCTGCAACAGGTAATTCTGAGGTAGTGGTCCAAGAAAACCCTTACTTTGCCGGGGAGTCATATGTGATTCCCATTCGAGGCAACAAGGCGGTGGGAGAACTCTTGCCATTCCAGTATCTCAAGGACATCCTCGGTATGTTTGAGATATATCCCGCTGAAAAAATTACCGAACAGCAACGCTTTTTTCTAGAGAAATTCACCAATCGCATTGGCTATAATCTGCATCAAAAGCAGCTAATCCATCAAAATCTGCACCACATCAAGTTCATCAACCAACTGGTTGCTGATATTGATCACAATGTAATCTCGCCTAATCTTTACTATCGGCTATTTCTTAAAAAACTCAAACGGCAGATCAAAGAAAATGTCGCTATTCAGGAAAAAGTGCGTGAACTGGTATCTTTCTGCCCTGATATCGATGATCGGACTTGCCAAAAAATACGGGAAATCTACCAAGCCCTGGGGGAGAGTATAAGCGCCCTAGACGAGTCAAGAAAGGAGATGGAAAGGCACTACGAGCGCACCAGCCTCTACCTGGAAACCCTACTGAGACGGGAGCATTTTCGCCACGGGACCTATGTTCTCCGCAAACAACGTTGCAACTTCAGAACGGAAATCATCGAACCCACTCTGGCCCGTTATTTGCCTCAGTTCAAGCAAAGGGAAATCAAGGTTGATAACCGTCTGGAAGAAGTTCCTGACGAACTATTGGAACTGGTCGTCGACAAAGGTCTTCTCGCCCAGGTTTATGATAATTTTTTTTCCAATGCAGTGAAATACACTGAGGAGATCAAAGACGAGTACGGCTACAAGGTGAAGTTCTTGTCCTACGGAAAGAAAATTTTAAAAGACCATTTTGGCCAGGGGATAGAAGGAGTTAAGTTCAATGTTTTTACTACCGGTAAACCAGTTGACTCTCAAGATAGTGATCGCGTCTTTGACGAGGGCTACAGGAGTGCTGGAGCCGAATTGGAGGTCGGCACTGGTCACGGCCTACACTTTGTCAGACACGTAATTGAGATTCACGGTGGGGAGGTAGGAGTGGAACCCCAAAAGTATGGAAACAACTTTTACTTCATCTTGCCACATAGACATGACCAACTGGATGTTACCGCCGACGAAGAAGCATCTAGGAGATTAATATGGTGAGGAAGTTGCTCTGGTGGACCGCTTGCGGTGCCAGTGCAATACTGTCCATTTTTTTTCTGTTTGTGGGTATCAGTCTATGCATAGCCTCTTACAATCTCAAGCACCCCTATCATTTTATCCTCACCTTTTTTGCCTCCAACCTGATCATCCTAATCAGTGTTGTGGTCATTATTGCCATTATCATTAGGGTCATAAGTCGCCTACGTCAGGGTGATCCACAATCGGCTCTGGAAACTGCCAGAGTGGCAGGAGATTCTACCAAAAACAATCTTCGGCAGTGAAATCTCCAATCCAGCCCGGATTTTTCCCATGCCTAACCTAGCACCTGAAGAGTACTTTGCTCCATTTTCTCAAATAATCCCAAATTTTGCCGCTTTCTGCAGCAAACTGTATGATCCCCTGCCAATACACCTCCGGATGAACACCCTGAAAGCCTCGGTGAGAGAAACTCGCTTGCGCCTAAAACGGCAAGGCATTGCCCTAGTAGAAGAAAAGCCACTAAACCTAGTATACCGAGCCAAAAATCTTAGCCACCCTGGACATCTTTTGGAATTTTCTTTGGGTCATCTGCATTCTCAGGCATTATCGTCAGTACTGGCTGCTATTGTCCTTGAACCACAACCGGGCGAAGCAGTTTTAGATCTCTGTGCTGCGCCTGGGAGCAAGACTAGCCTCATGGCTCAGCTAATGCAAAATGAGGGAATAATTGTGGCCAACGACAGGAAGCCAGACCGTCTTATTCCTCTAAGAGCAAACTTGAAAAGGTTGGGTGTGACCAACACGGTGATCACTCGCTACCCAGGCCAACACTTTCCTAAAAGATTTTTTTTTGACCGAGTTCTGGTGGATGTACCATGTTCGGCCGAGGGCACCCTACGTGCCGGTCCCAATGGCACCCTCAGACAGTCAACCTGGGGTAGCCAAAAGTTAACTAGATTGCAGCGTGACCTTCTCCTAATGGCATTTGATCTGCTCAAGGCTGGTGGCACCTTAGTTTATTCCACCTGCACCTATTCTCCCGATGAAAATGAGAGGGTTTTGGACTTTTTATTGGAAAGCAGGCCAGCAGAAATTCAACCTATTGGAATAGACCTGCCACACAGTCCTGGACTGCAGCAATGGAATGAGACCTCCTATGATCCCTCGATCAAATACTGCTGGCGGATCTATCCCCACCAAATCGATACAGTGGGATTCTTCATGGCCAGAGTTGTTAAAGGATCCTGAGCAAGATCATCTGTTGGGATTCTTCCGCCAGCGCTTCGGCATCACTCGAGAGGCTTTTGCCGATTATTACCTCTTCAGGCGCAAACGTACTGTATGGGTGTTCACTAAGGACGATCGCTTGAAGGATTTGGCGTCACTACAGGTGAAATCGGTAGGCATACCACTGCTTCGCTGGGTGGGAACTCACCTCAAACCAACTTCGACAGCCTTGCAGCTCTTTGGAGTTCATGCGGACAAGAATATAGTCACTCTGCCAACAGATCAGTTGCGTGATCTGGTTGAAGGCAAAGAAATCAAGAGTGAATTCGGTTGCACTCCAGGTTATGTCATCGTTGCCATTAGATCGGCAGTCATTGGTTGTGCTCTCTACCTACCCGGCCGGCTTATCTCTCAGTTACCCAGAAACATGTTCACATCTCAAACCTGGGAGTATGTTATACAAGATAAGAAGATGGGTAAGGCCTGAGTCGAAATTTGCCCTTCAAGCATTTTCTGGAGTAACTGAAATTTCGGGGAAATCCTTGTCTTGCGATGGACTCAGAAAATTGACTCGGGTGGGGCCCCTAGAAATGATCCTATAGATTTAGGACTCAGTGGTGCTCTTGGTGATGCTTTCGCTCTTTTCAGGCTTGCTAACTTTATCCGTTTTGTCACCACTGTCGCTAGAGCTTGTGTCTGCTTGAATGCCAGGTTTTTTCCCGGCATAGTCGGTTACGTACCAGCCACTACCCTTAAGGTGAAAACTGTTCAAAGACATAAGCTTCTTCAAGTTCCCTTTACAGTGGGGGCAACTGCTTAAGGGAGGATCGGAGAATTTCTGCAATGCTTCAGTTGTCTGATGACATTTGAGGCACTCATACTCATAAATAGGCACCTTCGCTTCACCTCCAGCTCATAAATCGTACTTTCGACCATTTTCTGGATCTGAACTTTATATAATCAGCATACCTAGTTTGTCAAGCGTTGGCAGGGGCTGAATGATCTTTGAGTTGTTCCATGAATTGGTAGTCACGGTAGACTTGCAGAACGTAATCCAAATGAGGAAGTTTCAGACTGCCGAGTACCTTTTGGGTGATCTCATGAACCCTCATTTCCTCTCGCTGACGTTCCGGCGGTTCAGCATCGAAACTTTGGAGGAACTTACAGAAACGAACAATATGAATCAATTCGTGAGTAACCACATAGACACAAAGGGGGAGCAGTTTAACCCGCTCATCCCGTTCTACTGCCGCCATTATGTTTTGGTCTTGCAGACAGATTTTAAAGTAATCATAATGCCGTTGCCTTGATAGGTAGGGCTTCCCGCTATAGCGGGTGATTTGGGCAAAGGCATAGTCGGCTATCTCGTCCGGGCTGAGTTCGGCAAGTGTGCGGATATCATAGCGCACATGTTTCCACTGGTCGGTGGAAATTTTAAAATGATTGGCTGTCACATCTTCAGCAATTTCCACCGCCTGGGAGATCACTTGGATTTCTGCTGGGCTGAACACAACCGTTAACCTACTTGCCTACAGCTGCTATTACTTCCTCCACCCATCCCATGGCTGCAATCATAGCCGGAAATCCCACTGTAGTGAGAGCAAGCAGTAAGGCATGATACAGTTCTTCGTTGGAAGCTCCATGCTCAAGGGCTTTGCGGGCGTGAGACTTCACCGCCCCTGGGGAGACCGCACCCACAGCGATTCCCAGGTTAACCAAGTAACGCGTCTTGGCATCCAGAGGTCCGGCTGATTGACACTTTAGTCCCAACTCTTCATAGAGTTTGACAATGTCCGGATACTGACTCTCAAACTTCTTGAATGGCTTAGGTAAGTACATTATTATCTCCTTTCATTTTACGCATAACGCAGTTAAAACTAGGCACTAAGCACTAGGTAGTAAGCACCACAAGTCGTTACTAGGAAGTTATAGGCAATTCCGAAACCCACTGTCCGCTGTGAGCTTACCCCGACTCTGTGAAAGGACCGCAAGCGGGAGGGTGCCTAGTGCTTAGTCCATAGTGCCTAGTACGCGCAGCGTGTAGCGTTGCGTGAAACTAGTCCGGCCATACAGGCTCCCGTTTGTCCAAAAAGGCGGCCATACCTTCCCGCGCCACTGGCATCACCCCGTTGACCGAAATAACCTCACTGGCGTAAGCATAGGCCAGCCTCTCAGACATCTCGATCTGTCGGTAGAAGGTTTCCTTTCCTACCCCAAGGACTAGCCGGCTAAACTGGCAAATGTGCTCTGCCAGATCTTGTACAGTTCCATCCAGCTTCTCAGTCGGTACGACCCTGTTGACCAGTCCAAACTGCAACGCTTCGTTAGCTGAGATGAACTCCCCTGTGAACAGCATCTCTAGGGCTTTTTTCCGACCCACTACTCGACTCAAAGGCACCATTGGCGTTGTGCAAAAGAATCCTATCTTCACTCCAGGGGTTGCGAAGCGTGCATCTTCGGTGGCAACCGCTAAATCACATGCCGCCACCAGTTGACAGCCCGCAGCAGTGGCAATGCCGTGCACTGCTGCAATCACCGGTTGCGGAATCTCACGGAGTAAGAGCATCATGTTCATACAGGTTGCAAAAACCTTGCGATACTCATTTAGACCACTATCTGCGAGTTCTTTCAGGTCATGACCGGCTGAAAACACCGGACCGCTGCCTCTGAAGATTACTACCCTCACTTCTTGGCGTCTCGCCAAATCTTTGATAGCCCGGCTCATCTCCTCGAGAGTGTTTAGGGACAGAGCATTCCTCTTTTTCGGCCGGTTTAAGATAATGGTAGCTATATGACCGTCAATCCGGACTTGGATGTCCTGGTAACTCATTTGTACTCCTGTTAACTGTACTCACTTGTAAGTTCACTTCCTTCACTCTAAAGCATTAAGGGCACAGGGCTCAAGGCCCAAGGCTTTTCTGCCAGGTGACAGCTGTATTATTCCATGCTCTATGCTGCGAACGAAGTGAGCTCCCAGATGTTACTTTCCTCTGATCTCGGTGAGATAATTTATGATGATCTCCGCCTCTTCGTCGCTTATCCGATCACCCGCACGGGCTTTCATCCTCATTACTGTCTGTCGCCATTCATCCCCACTCATGTTTTTGCTTAGCGGTCTGCTGACAGGGTGACAAAGAGAACAACGCTTTTCGAAAAGGGCTTTTGCCTCACTGTCCGCTCCTTGCACCGGTGGCGTCGGGATCAAGCTAAATGTAATCAATGGCAGTAGGAACAATCCTATTTTAAATAAAACTCTCATTAGATTTCCTCCCTCTTTGGGAACTTAAGGTGGTGAAGTCCCTCAGGGACCATCTTCCGTTTGAGATGAAATAACCAGCTGGCTTTTATCGAATAGCCAACAGTTGCACCGAATTAACATTAGAAAGATCCATGAGATCTTCTATGGTCTTCTCGTCTACAGGGTTGTCAACCCTCAGGAGCAAAACATTCTCGCCTGTTTCGATGACCTGGCCAGCTTTCCACATTGAGATATTGATATTGTGGTTACCAAAGCAGGTACCGATGCTCCCGAAGGTCCCGGGCACATCTTCATTGTAAATGAGCACCAGATTGCCCTTTATGTCTGCTTCTAGAGAAATGTCGTTGAAACGAACGAGCCTGGGTTCCTTTTTGCCAAACAACGTTCCCGAGGCTGATGTTTCTTCAGCCGTACTTCTCACTCGAAGGGTAATAAGATTCAAGTAATCCTGAGCCTCCTCACTCCGGGAATCCTTAACAAAAATCCCCCTTTCTCTGGCCAGAATCGGAGCATTTACATAGTTCACCTCGTGTTGAAGTATGGGCTCCAAAAGTCCTTTCAGGGCGGACAGGGTAATAGGTGCTGTGTCCAGTTGTGAAACACCGCCCATGTATTCGATGGTCACCTCTTTCATGGCACCCTGAGTTATCTGTCCCAGAAAAGATCCTAATCTTTCAGCCAAGGTGAGATAATGGCAAATCTCACTCATAAGTTCACAGGTTATCTGAGGAGTATTTACCGCATTACGGATACCCCCGGCGAGAAGAAACTCTTTTATCTGCTCAGCTACGGACACTGCGACATTCTCTTGGGCTTCACCGGTTGAGGCCCCCAGGTGGGGAGTGCAAATTACTTGCTCTAATTTGAGCAGGGGGTGGTCACCGGGAGGTTCTTGTTCAAATACATCAAGGGCTGCCCTTGCCACCTTGCCGCTGACAACTGCCTCATATAAATCCTGCTCGTTGACAATGCCGCCCCGGGCACAATTAATTATCATGACACCGTCCTTCATTTTGTCGAAGGCCGGACGGTTGAGTAGTCCCTTTGTCTCCCGGGTGAGAGGTGTGTGCACCGTTATGTAGTCTGAACTCTTGAAAAGCTGATCTAAATCAACCGGAACAACCCCCAATTTCTGAATGGTCTCTGGCTCCATGAAGGGGTCGTAGACAATCACTTGCATCCGCAGGCCGAGGGCACGTTCGGCCACAATCCGCCCTATGCGGCCGATCCCGACTATGCCCAAAGTCTTGTGGAACACTTCTTGTCCAAGAAACCTCTTCTTCTCCCACTTCCCGCTTTTCATCGAAGTGGTGGCTTGATGGATATTTCTAGACAGAGCCATAAGCATGGCTATGGTGTGTTCCGCCGTGGTAATCACATTTCCATCAGGGGTGTTCATTACTACAATACCCCGTTTGCTCGCCGCCGGGATATCTACGTTATCCAATCCTATTCCGGCTCGACCAATTACTCTCAGCCTCCCAGCCGCAGCAATTAGCTCCGAGGTCACCTTGGTGCCACTCCTGATAATCAGTGCCTCGGCATCACTGATAGCACTCTTGAGATCTTCTGGAGAAAGTCCCGGTTTGAATTCCACCTCGAACTCAGGGACACTGCTCAGCAGATCAATCCCTTTCTGAGCGAGATTGTCGCTAATG
>JAJDNT010000050.1 GCA_022340515.1 Deltaproteobacteria bacterium | reverse complement strand
TGGCAAGTACCTGATGCAGTCCTTTACCCCGTTCACCAACAAGGTTCTCCTCGGGAACAAAAACCTTATCGAAATGCAGCCTAGTTAGGTCTGAAGGTATCCAGACTCGTTTGCTCAATTTTTTTCGCTCTACCCCAGTTGAGGAGAGGTCAACCAGAAACATGGACAGTCTCCGATTTCGACTGGCATCGGGGTCAGAGACTGCAGTAATGAGTGCTAGGTCACTGATATAACCGTTGGTGACATAGGCCTTGGTACCGTTGAGCACCCAACCGCCATCGACTTTCTCAGCCTCCATACCGATGTTGGCAACATCGCTTCCAGCCTTGTGCTCCGTATTGCCCAGGCAAATCAGTATATCTCCCTTGGTGGCTGAAGGCAGGTAAGTTGCCTTCTGTGCTTGTGAACCGAAAAGAAAAAGGGGGACCATACCAAGAGAGATCTGGACCAAGACAGCCACTGCAACGCCCGGAGAGATTTTGGCCAGTTCTTCCATAAGAAGGGTCTGTGTCAGGTAGGATTGTTCTACCACCCGGCCATTTTTCTCTTTGAAACCCAGCCAGCCTTCCTGTCCCAGATGTTGAAAAAACTCTCTTGGAATGACTTCCTTTTTGTACCACTCAGCAAGGAAGGGATCCATCTGGTTTCGAAGGAGATTGGTAAAGTCCTCCAAATCTTTGGCCACATTTTCTGGCATTGCAAAATCCATAAATTCCTCCATCTGAGAAAGAGTGTACTTAGTGTCCATCCGGAAACCAAAGATTCTCGGACGGAGCTGTCAGCATTCAGCGATCGGCTTAATATGTTGTATCTGAATTCATTTTGCTGACAGCTGAGCGCTAATAGCTGATCGCGCTCATCCGAAAACGGCCGTTTTCGGATGAGCATTAATTGGTCAGTCCTTGGTTTAAGAATATAATTACCCGCGCGGCTACTAGCCAGATCAAATCATGTTTATCTTGCCAGGACACACTTTTCCGGGTATTTTCCTCTTTATTTAAAAGCTTGAAGTCAGTTTGATTTTGCAGGGAGTGATTTATGAGTGAAGATATGGAATGCATGTGCCAGCAGTGTGGAGTGTCCATCTACATTCCTGCCGATTCAATATCGCTGGAAGATCCTGCCAACACCGAGGTGAAGATCTTGAGCAGCCTCCATGTGTGCGAGCAATGCGGGGGGCAGCTTGTTTTGGTGGGAAAGGCAGGAGACGAGCCTTACTACAGGTTTGAATAATTAGTGCACATCCGTAAAGCGAAGCTTCCCGTATGGAGCTGTCAGAGGTCAGCTTAATATGTTGTATCTAAGATAATTTTTCTGACGGCTGAGCGCTGACCGCTGATTGCGCTCATCCGAAAACGGCAGTTTCAGGATCAGCAGTAGTTAAAAGAAGTTCTTGCGGTAGAGATAAAAGATCTCTTCCTCTTCATCTTCCTCCATAAGCCTCACCGGTCTTACCCCCATTGTACAAAGGTAATTGGGAGATGTACCGTATAGGCGGCATATTAGGGGCCTAACAGGGTAAATGGAACACCCCCCCTCTGGCAAGGTTTCGTCCAAATATGGGCAGGTGTGACCACGAGCTTCCCCAGGTTGCATGGAGTTATCCTTCAGGAACTTTTTGATTCGCGCATCTTCCACCTTGGTTCTGGAAGGCACCCTAAAGTTCTTGCAGCACTCGTAGCAGCCTTCGCTGCACATGAACTCTGGAATCAGGTCGTATAGGTCGTCAATGTCCACTCTGGCCCTCCAATCCTATGCTTGTCGGCAGATTTTTATCTCACATCCCAAGTACCATATGTCAAGATCTCAGGAACCAGCTTGCAGCTGACAGCTAGATAGAGTTCCAAGTTCCAAGTTCAAGGTTCAAAGTTTTTTGACTAGACTGAGGCGCATTTTTAAACTTGAAACTTTAAACTTGACCCTGTGCACCATGCTCTATGCCGCCCTATGCCCTATGCTATAAATACGTCAACCAGTGCTGATACTCCTTCTTCTTTCCCCTAACCACCTGAAAGAAGGTGTCCTGCAGTGTCCTGGTCAAAGGTCCTGGAAGTCCCTCCCCGATTGTCCTTTGATCAACCTCCCGGATTGGGGTGATCTCTGCTGCGGTTCCGGTGAAGAAAGCCTCGTCGGCAACATAGAGATCGTCTCGAGAAAATCTCTCCTCGAGTACCGCAAAGCCGAGATCGCGGCCTAAGGTAATTACACAATTTCTAGTAATTCCCGCTAGGATGGAAGTGAGGGGCGGAGTCCTGAGTACACCCCTGCGAGCAATGAAGATGTTCTCTCCGGTGCCCTCGCCAACATATCCATCCGCATCGAGCATTATTGCCTCATCGTAGCCGTCCTTGGTGACCTCGAGCTTGGCAAGGATCGAGTTTACGTAGTTGCCACAAGTTTTGGTCTTGGTCATTAAGATGTTGGGATGGTGCCGGGTGAAAGATGAAACCTTGGCTCGGATACCTTTAGTAAGTCCTTCCTCGCCCAAATAAGCGCCCCAGGGCCAGGTGATTATAGAAACCCTGACAGGATTGTTTTGGGGATGAAGCCCCATAGCCCCCTCTCCTATAAAGGCGAGGGGCCTGATGTAAGCGGCTTTTTGCTCATTAGTCCTGAGAGTTTCGAGAATGGCCTGGATGATTTCATCCTGGCTGAAAGGGATCTTCATCAGCATGGAATGAGCAGAGTGGAAAAACCGCTCAACGTGCTCTGGAAGTCTAAATACGGCGGAACGTCCGTCTTCGCATTCATAACAGCGAATGCCTTCGAAGACCCCCAGGCCGTAGTGCAGGGTGTGAGTGAGGATGTGAACATTAGCATCATCCCAGTTGACAAACTTTCCATCCATCCAGATCTTCTTAGCCTTCTCCACCATGGTTTTCACTCCCTTTTTATTTTCGCATGGCGTAAAGAGCATAGCCCATAGCGTTGTGATTCTGCAAAGACGCTCTGCGCTTGGCGCTATGCGCTCTGCGATTTCATTGCCTTCAATGTCTTTCGGTAAGGCTTGCGGGCGATACCTTTTTCAGTGATGATTCCTTCTATGAAACGGTTAGGAGTTACATCGAAAGCTGGGTTCCAGGCGGCGACCCCGGCCGGGGCTGTGGCCTTACCAAGACTGTGGGTCACCTCTTCAGGGTCCCTTTCCTCGATAGGGATTGCCTCCCCATTTGGAACAGACAGATCTACAGTGGACAGGGGCGCGGCAACATAAAACGGCACCCTGTTTTCCTTCGCCAGAACGGCGAGAGAATAAGTGCCTATTTTGTTGGCCACGTCTCCGTTAGCCGCTACCCTGTCGGCGCCAACAACAATGAGCTCAACTTTACCTTTACTCATAAGATGACCAGCCATACTGTCGGTAATCAGGGTAACGGGAATGTTGTCCTGCTGCAGTTCCCAGGCCGTTAACCGGCTGCCTTGCAAAAAAGGACGGGTTTCATCGGCGAGGACTTGGATCTTCTTCCCTGCCTCCCAGGCAGCCCTAACTACCCCAAGGGCGGTGCCATAACCAGCTGTGGCCAGGGCGCCAGCGTTACAGTGGGTGAGCACGGTTGCACCGTCTGGTATGACTATTTGGCCATTGAGACCAATTGCTCGATTGATAGTCTGATCCGCTGCAAGGAGTTCATCCGCCTTCCTTCGCAGAAGGGTTTTTAGTTCTGCTACTCCCGTTTTTGGGTGTTGTTTGAGCACCTCCTGCATGGACTGAATGGCCCAGAAGAGATTGCTGGCCGTAGGCCTGGCACTGGCCATTTGCTCACAAATGCGCAAGAAGTGACGCTCAAAGGTAGAACGGTTTTGGGATCTTATTCTACTGGCACCCAAGGATAAGCCCATGGCTGCGGCTACCCCAATGGCGGGGGCACCGCGGATGACCATCTTACGAATGGCGTCGACCACCTGGGCAGGAGTCTTGCAAACCACATAGCTTTCTTTGAAAGGCAGCTTACGCTGGTCTATCATGACTACATAATTATCTTGCCAGGTAATAGTAGGTACCATAGGCTTACTGGTCCACTTCGAGGTTTTCCAGTTGTTGTTTGCTACTCCACGGGCAGAGAGCCTGTCGTGTGATGTAGGATCTAGAGATTCAGGAATTGCGAATTAAGGGATTAAGGAATTGAGCCTACTCTCGAAAAATCCCTAAATTCCTCAATTCCTTAATTCCTGAATTTGATTTCTACATCTCATATCCCGCATCTCATATCCGTGCTCCGCTGTAGAAACTGCCCCGGTGAACCATCCCGAATCTATTGACTCAACTTCTCGATAAGTATCTCATTGACTAACTTGGGATTGGCCTTACCTCGGGTCTGCTTCATAACTTGACCGACGAAGAACCCTAAAAGTTTTTCTTTCCCCATGCGGTAATCTTTTACTTGGCTGGGATGAGCAGCCAGTACAGTGTCAATAACCTTACCGATTGCACCCTCATCCGTAACCTGTTTCAATCCCTTTTCCTCAACAATCACCTTGGGCGCTTTACCTGTGGCGTACATCTCCTCGAATACAGTCTTGGCGATTTTGCCACTGATGATGCCTTCATCTATTAGCTCGAGGAGATGGCCGAGGTCCTCCGGGGTCACCGGGCATAGGTCTATTTCTCGCTCGTCTTTATTCAACTCCCTGAGGAGTTCTACCATGATCCAATTGCTCACCTTTTTTGGTTGCGGAAAGCGGTCTACACAAGCCTCGAAGTAGGTTGCTAGTTCCTTGCTGCCAGTCAAAACAACAGCATCTTGCTCCGGTAAGCCATAATCTTTCATGAACCGCGCTTTTTTGGCGTCGGGTAGTTCGGGCAACTCTGAACGGACCTTCTCTATCCACTCTTCATCCACCACCACCGGCACCAGATCCGGATCCGGGAAGTAGCGGTAGTCGTGGGCTTCCTCCTTGCCGCGCATGCCGTGGGTTACCCCTGCGTCACTGTCCCACAAGCGGGTTTCCTGGACAATGGTGCCCCCTTGTTCGAGTATTGCCCGCTGCCGCTTAATTTCATACTCGAGGGCTCGCTGGACGAAACGGAAAGAGTTCATGTTTTTTACTTCGGTCTTGACGCCAAAACCTTCCGACCCTGCTGGCCGTAAGGAGATGTTGGCGTCGCAGCGCAAGCTCCCTTCCTCCATGTTGCCGTCGCATATGTCCAAGTAACGGACAAGATCCCGTAACTTTTTTAAAAAGGTGGACGCTTCCTCTGGAGTCCTGAGATCCGGCTCGGAAACTATTTCGACAAGAGGCACGCCAGTGCGGTTAAAGTCCACATAACTGAGTGGTTGGGTCTCATCGTGGACCAGCTTGCCGGCGTCCTCCTCGAGATGAATTCGAGTAATGCCAATTCGTTTGCTTTCACCATTGATCTCGATATCTACCCAGCCCTGCTGGGCTAAAGGAAGCTCGTACTGGGAGATCTGGTAACCTTTGGGCAGGTCGGGATAGAAATAGTTTTTTCGGGCGAACCTGCTCGTACCGGCTATCTTGCAGTTGGTAGCAAGGGCCAAGCGGATGGTGAATTCCACTACCTTGCGGTTAAGGACCGGAAGCACTCCGGGCATGCCGAGACAAACGGGGCAAGTATGGGTATTCGGGGCCGCACCAAACTTGGTGGAGCAACCGCAAAAAATCTTGCTTTCGGTGAGAAGTTGGGCATGGACTTCTAGGCCGATGACTGCTTCGTATTCCATGAATCTTCCTAACTTTGCGGCTGTAAGTCTAGCTCGGATCTTTCATGAATTGCCTGCTGCGACCACGGATATGGGCGTCCTTCCTTGCGTCCTCGGATCTCGGCCCCTGCGTCGTACCGTTGAGGTACGCCTCGGGACCAAGCCCCTGCGGCTGCCAGATGGCACGTCCATCTTCGCGGTCTCGCTACAGCAATTCATGAAAGATCCGGGCTAGGCCTGTTCCTATAACACCAAAGGGGTCAAAAGGGCAAGCTTTTCTAAGGTAGTCTGGGCGGAGGTAGTTTGAGCGCAGAATTTTTACCACAAAGAACACAAAGAGCACAAAGTATTTTGATAATGATAGTTTTTTCTTTGTGACCTTTGTGACCTTTGTGGTTTAACCACCTTATTCTTCTAGTGGTGTTAACCCAGTTACCTTTGACAGTGGTTTTTAGCCGCCCGAACTTACTTCTCTTTCGGCTATTTGTACCAGGGCCTCTTCGGCTTTGTTTTGCCAGGCGCTGTCCTTGTGTTTCTTGAGTTTTTGTAGAATTCCATTAGACTTACGACTACCTATTTTTCCTAAAGCCTCACAAATTGCAGCTATTACCTCCGGTTGGATGGCCTTCTTTCTTATAGTGGTCCATCTGAGGGTTCCTGAGCCTACTTTGCTGTCGAGTGTTGCCAGAAGGAAGTCTTCAAGGGTTCCTATTTCTGGTCGATCAAGGTTGCCATAAAAGCCCATGGACCTGTACAGGCAGGCTTCAATCTGCCCTCGCTTGTCCGAGGGGATATCATCGGGGTTCTTTAACATTTCCAAAAACTTACCAAGGGCAGTTCCACTTTTGACTCGGGCAAGGCATTCTATCGCCTCCTTCTGGACATTTAGATCACCGTCATTCAGCAGATCGAGATAAAGTACTTTACCCTCTGCCCCTTTCACTCTGTAGTATACTTTCAAAGCTTCCGCCCTAATGCGGGGATTTTCATGGTTTAGAAAGGACAACACACTGCTGGCCAAGGGATGCTTTGCCCCGTCCGAGTCTAGTTCCGCCAATATCCTGAGGATGTCGATTATGGATCTAGTCTCGCTTCCTTTTTCGTTCAGTCTGGTGAGGATAAAGTTTATGGCTGAGGGGTCGATTTGAGTTACTAGCTCGCAGGCATTTTTACGGACAAAATGGTCTTGACTCCTGACCAGGATAGAGACCAGTTGAGGTAAAGCTCTGGTGCCCAGTTTGAGGAAGATTGGAGAGATGGCCTGGCAAGTTTCTTTTCTTCCCAACAAAAATTTACTCTTTAATGCCAGAATGATCTCACCCTTGCAGATTTCATCGAGAATCTGGCCGGCACCGGTGGAAAACTCTTTTTTCACACTTAGGTGTCGGTGGAAACAATCGATGATTTCTAGAATGGGCTCGTAATGATCTCTCCGGGTTAGTTCAGGCATAATTGCCGCAAGAGTTCGGGCCACTCGCAGATATTTTTCCTCGCTTTGAATCTTGTCCAGCTGGGCGAGGATGGAGTTGCTGTCCTGGAGAATTCTTTTGGTTAGCTGCTCGAGCCTTATCTTGTGCTGCATCTCCGCCGGTAGCTGATCAGCAGAAATGAGTTTGTGTTTTACATACTCCTCCAGAATGGACTCTCTTCCCTTAACTTTCCTGAGATTAAGGATGCGGGCAAGGTTTTTGGCAAGTTCCACCGCTTTCCCTTGTGCTGGTTCTGACTCACCCCGCCGGAAGGTCTCCTTAAGCAGTGCCTGCGATACCTGAGCGAGAAGATCATCAGCAAGACACTCTATTATTTCTTGGTCGATCTCAGCCTCCTTGAATTCTTCGGTTACGGCTAGATCACTGTTGGCCAAAATATAATAGATGGCTTCGGCGTTTCGCAGGGGTCTAATCAGGTCCTGAATGATTTGCCTTCTCACTTTCCTCAACCCTTCGAGGTCGAGGTCGGTGAAATAGGGGACCATACTGAAGTCTTTCTTTAGGCGAGTAAGGGCGATTTGAGCTCGCCACGGAATGTTGCGCACGGTGACGAGTTCTTCATTGTAAATGTAAGAGATGTTGACAACCTCTTTGTCCTGTAGGGTCCGGCTGAACCTTTCTTTGTCACCCTTGTCTCTGGTTTCAACAAAACTCGGCTCGCTCATGATGTCGACGAAACTGGTGAATTCGGTCGAGGTCATGGCGCTTTTAAGAGTCAAACTGATTAGGTCTTTCTGCTCGAGGAATTTGACGAATCTGGGGACGTACATCTCTGCCATCCCCTCTATCATCAGGTGATTGAGGTCTTGGATCTCCGGCAAAACTCCTTCGATTAGAATATTTTTCCCCTCGGGTTCCTCGCGGATAAGGAAGGTGAGCTCGTCCCTTTGAGAGAAAAGGCCTTGGAAATCTTCGTATAGTCCTACCTTGGCTTTTTGCGCTTCAGGATGATCTGCAGTGTAGTAACCGGTGCGGAGAAAGGCTTGGATAAGGGCGAGAAGAAAATGAGCGAGCTGAGCCTTGATCTCTCGGTGGGGATCATCTGCGCCCGAGGCGCGAAGAAAGACGTCTGTATCAGATAGGCTCTTTTTCATAGAGACCCAATGCTTCCCTCAAGGTATTTTGGACCGCAACAGATTGGTGCAATAGGCGTGCCATTTTCGATGGATAGTAGAGAAGCCAACTTTAGCCAAAATTTGCCGTACCATTTTTGGGTAAATTTACCCATTTCTGGTACGGCAAAAAATGGGTAAAAATGTTAGTAAGAGGTTGATATAGTGTAGTTAGTTGGGTGGTGGTGGTGGTTCTGGCAGGGGGGAAAGACCCAGGCCGCTCTCTACCATTTCTGCCAAGTAGGTTAACCTGCCCACTAGTCTGGCGTAGACCCTAAAGAGCCGGTCTACGGCCTCATAAGCCCCATCAAGCAGTGGTCCCAGTTCATCCTTTGCGGGCACCTTCAAAATGGCAAACTCACCCAAGGTCATTTGATCTTTGGTGTGTTCAAAGGGGTAGCTTATCTCCGAGAGCAGTCTTCTGAGCCGAGCAAGGGTCTGTCGCAAATCTTCCATTTTTACCCGTACTTGCCGCACCAATTTTTCGTCATCTTCTTTTCCCGCCAACTGGTTTGTCAACACAGCAAGCTGCTGATAGGCAATTTGAAGATCTCTTACAGTCGCCATTTGGTTTTCCAGGGCATGGGCGGTTTTGATAAATCTCTCGGCTGTCTTTTTTGGCTCTTCACCTTTGGTGATCTTGGCAGCTACGCTCTGAACATTGAGCAGCTGCAGAGCCCCGGTCATACGATGGCGCACGAGTTTCTCGAAATAATTGAGTTCATCTATGACGGCAAGACGTTGTCCCTCCTCCACTTCCTGAAAAACCGTTTCCATGGCTTTGACCTGGGAGGTAGATAGGTGGAGGCCAGCGTCCAGCAGGGCTCGATTTTGGAAAGCTTCCATTATACGAATTTCCAACCTGTTGAAGTTTTGAAGCTTCTGGTCGTAATCCCCTGCAGAACTGATGATGAGTTTTCGGGCAGACCCGAGCATGGGGGGAATTTTCTGGTAATCGACCGTGGCTTGCATGCAATTTTGAGACAAACCTAATGGCCTTAGCACGGTGAACTGACCCTGAAAAAAACGGCTCAGGGCCCTAGAATATTCCCATTCCTCGTCGTGACTTTTTAACATGGCCTCGACGCTCACAAGATTTTTTGACATGATCTCTTTGCCAAATACACCGCGATAATAATCCAAAGAAACCCTGTGGGCCCGAGCGCCAAAGTCTTTGAAGAGGATTGAGGCGGGGGGAGAGGAAGTAAATACGTTTTCCCTGCCTCTCGCTTTTGCCTCCTCTATGTGACTTTGAATTTTTGCATGAGAGATGTCCAGTTTGAATAAGGGTTGGGCTTGAAGCTTTCGGGCGCTGGTTATGCGGTCTCGATCGCAGGGGTGAGTGTGGAAGAGGCCAGTCCGGGCATCTCGCAAGTGAGCTCTTAGGGCCCTTTGTCTGACATGGTCCGGTATGTGTCTCTCGTTGGCCAGGATCAGAGCTGGGAGGTTGTCAACCAAACGCCCCTCTTCCCAAGCGCTTCCCAGGTCCTGAAAGGCCCACTCATGGGCCAAGGAAAGTTCCACCATCCTTTGGGCGGTGGACTCGAAGACCTCGGCGCCCACAAGGTGGGTTTCATATCGATCCGCGTCGTATTCCATCTGACGGAGCATGAAACTGCTGATGACATGGCCAAAGAGCATTAAAATCCAAAGGGTCTGGCGGGTGACCCAGATGAAGAGCCGGGCTACCAAAAGGACCACGCCGATGCGGAAATCCCAGTCCCGACTCCAGCGACGGATACGTTCATCCCATTCATCTTCTTCGTAGACGACTCGCTCGAACCATAAATTGATTGAGCGAATGATATAGGTGACACGCATTCCGGTGGTCTGGGCGAAGTGGCCGAACTCATGGGCCAAAACCCCGGCGAACTGGTGAAGGTTAAGTCCTGCAGCCAGCGGTAAGCCAATAGTCAGGACGAGGTCGTTGGCAAAAATACTCAATAATCCGCGACGGAAACTGGCGGAAGCGTTGACGTTGATGTCCAGGTGAATTTCACTTGGCAAGGGGGCACCCAGTCGACTGCAAAGCTTTTGCACAAAGGCAAAAAGGAGGGGTTCATCTTGGCGTTCGATTTTGCTCGGCCTGAGGTAGTGAGCTCTCCGGACAAAGAGGGGCTTTATCATGAAAAGTATAAGTAAGATCCCCACGACCACAGGTGCCAGGCAAGTAAAAAGCGCCATTGTAACGCTACTCAGCCTGTGCAATAACTCAATACTTTCTGTGGCGTGGTAATAAAGGAGGTAGGCAACTCCAGTGATTAGCCCCAGATAGATGAGCGGTAATAGCAGCATGGCAAAAGCAACTAGGGTAAGACCAAGATTGTACAAGGTGGACACCGGGACACGGGGGAGGTCACCCTGGAAGGCTTGTAGTACTGGCATCCCGAGATCTGCAGCAGATTTTTCCTCTTCCCGCGGCCTGATTTCTTGTAAGCCCTTAGGAATGTAGAGTGCCGTAGCACCGAGTCTTTCGAGTTCGGCGATAATTCTTTTGGCAGTGGCGGCCGAAACGTTTGTACTGAGGACAACGGGCGTTTTTTTAACTAACCCAACCAACCTTTCCCGAGAAACACTTTTAAAAAACTTGGCTAAGTAGGCGACTATGGCCTCTTCGCTTTTTCCATCTGGTAAGGCCTCGAGGGTTAGTTGCCCCGTATCCACTATGTCCATCTTGATGCTCCGAGGGTTTTCTGGGAGGGGATGAACGGAAAAATAACACTGATCTCCACGAGCAAGAAGAATGCCAAAGGGGATCGAAAATCCTCTCTGTCTATCCCTGTTCAAGGATTTTATCCGGGGATATGGGGCAATAATGGTTCATGCTATGTACTTAAGGAAAAATAGGATGCTATTTTTTTGTGTCTATTTATCTATTTGTTTTTAAAGTCTTTTTAATTGTCAAAAAGTATTTTTCAAAAAATTTTCTTGACTAGTGGCGGCAATAATCGCTAATATACTTCACACTATGAATAATCGAGAGAACGATTCCATCGACGTTTTGTTAGATTATCAAAGTCAGAAACTGCAGGACCTCATCGAAGAGATTGTTCAGTGCTGCAAAGAACGGACCTCATTTCTTTCGAAAAAATTCGACATACCCGAGGCAGAACTGCGCTGTCTGATGCTTTTCGGCGAGGAAAGGTATCTCACTGCCAAAGGAATTTCCCAAAAGCTGGATGTTGCTAAAAGTCGCGTCACCAAGATCATCAATGGTTTGGTTAAGAAAAGATTGGTCGAAAGTATAGACGACCCCAAAGATGCTAGGATTAAGCTGATCGGGCTTACCAGCAAAGGCCAAAAGAAATCCAGAGAGCTAAGCGATTTCACCAAAGACCTGCACCAGAAGTTACTGCTAGAATTCGAGCCCGAACAGCGTAAAATGGTGATTTCCTGCCTGGAGATACTCCGAGCAAGCATGGAAGCCGTTAAGAATCAGATGGTCTAGAAGTTATTTATTTTGAGCGCCAATTTCTCCTACGAAGCACAAATAAGATCGTTAGCGCTTAAGCTTAAAAAGTTTTTATATTGTCCAGGTAGTGGCATCAGTGGTTTGTTTTGTAACCAAAGTTAATAGTGTGAACATTTACTTCACCAAAAAACAAATTTATCTAGGTAAATAAAGTGAAAAGGGGGTGAGAGGGTCAATTCTAAGATATCAGGCTAGTTAAATTAAAAAGAGGAAAGGAGAGATGTATGCGAAGGCTATTAACCGTATTGCTAGCAATTATGCTTATTGCCACAATGTCGCCTGCTGCTTTTGCGACTAATGGTACTCAGTTGATTGGCATTGGGCCAAATTCCAGATCAATGGGCGGTGTGGGCGTAGCTGCTCCGCAAGATGCCATCAGTGCGGTCTTTTCCAACCCGGCGGCCATGTGTTTCGGTCCCTACTGCCCCAGTTCCCAGTTTGACTTTGCCGGAACCTTGTTCATGCCAGAGCAGAAAGCTGAAATCGAGGCTTCGGGCCAGAAGTACAAGGCAAATAGTCGTGACAATAACTATGCTATACCAGCAATAGGTTTTTCCGTTCCCGTAGGGGGGGCTGAGTCGAGGTTGCGCTTCGGCCTTTCGGCTTATGGCGTCTCCGGTCTCGGGGTGGATTACCGGGACACCGACCTTGACCAGGCGAATCCAAACTTCGGCGGTAACCCTGTTGCCGCTGGAACCTACACCAATTTACAGTTAATGAAATTCGCCCCCACCCTTGCATATCAGATTTCTCCCATGATTTCAGCGGGTGCGTCTTTCCAGATCAACTATTCAACCCTCGACCTAGGGGATGGCACGGTTGCCGCCTATTCATATGGGGTCAAACTCGGCGGTATCTACAAACCCATCGATCAAATATCCCTTGGTTTGACCTACACCTCACCGCAAAAGGCAACATATAATCACGTTTATGATTTTAACGGTAATGGTAATAGGCAGAACCTGACCTTGGAGCAGCCGCAGGAAGTTGGACTTGGTATTGCCTACGAGTTTATCAAGGCCAGAGTTTTGCTCGAGACCAATGGGAAATGGATTAACTGGTCGGATGCCGACGGATTTGGGGATTTTGACTGGAAAGACCAGTATGTCTGGAGCATCGGGGGGCAGTGGGAAGCCATCGACCACCTGTTCCTCAGAGTAGGGTATAATTACGGCAAAAGTCCCCTCAAGGAAAATAATAACTGGACAGCTGCCGATACCGTAAACGTCCAGGGTAAAACCCTGCCTCAGTATTACTATGAAACCTTCAGAGTTGTGGGGTTCCCCGCCATCGTGGAACACCATATGACAGCCGGCGTTGGCTATGAGCTGGGTGATAGCCTCATAATCAATCTGTCCTACATGCACGCTTTTGAAAACACCCATTCAGAAGAAGGGCAAGGTCTTGACGGCCAGCCGGCCAAAATTGAATCAAAGCTTTATGAAGACAGTCTTAGTTTCGCCTTTACCTGGAGGTTCTAGTTAAGAATGGAGAGCCTCCTTTTGGTAGGTGGCAGATCTACGATGCTTTCACTTGTAAGTAGTAAACAGGGGTTTTATAAAAACAATTCAACCGAGGAAACTTTACTTTTGGTTTCCCAGTCCGGATGATTCCGGGCTAAGTCAAGGAGGAAAATCAATGGTTGAAGAGAAAGAAAAAGCTGCCTTCATTTGTGTGAAGGACACCCTTGATGGGGCTTATCCCTCTCTGGTTTTGGCGATAAATGCAGCCCGACAGGGAATGGAGAGCAAGGTCTTTTACTCATTTATGGGTTTGAACATGGTGCTCAAAGGTGGTGCTGAGAGGGCCAAGTTTGTCCCTCCCGGGGTCATGGGAGCCATTCCCGGGATGTCCACCATTGCTACCGGGATGATGAAGAAAAAGATCACCAAGGCCAACATTCCCAGCCTGGCTGAGCTCCAGGAGGTGGCCCAGTTGGAAGGGGTCGAGCTGATCGCCTGCAAGATGACCGTGGACATGATGGAAATTGACGAGGATAAATTGATAGAGGACGTAGTCGTTTGGACAGCTGAGGATTTTATGAAATACGCCAGGCATTGTAAAATCTGTTTGTTTACCTCCTAGAGAAAAAGGTTTCAGGTGTCAGGTTTCAGGTGTCAGGTTTCAGGTGTCAGGGAGAAAAACCAAAGGCAATTCATCCTGAACACTGA
>JAJDNT010000049.1 GCA_022340515.1 Deltaproteobacteria bacterium | reverse complement strand
CGCCTTAAAACCACTTTTATTGATCCTTCTTATTGCTGCTGCTACCCCGGGGAGCAGCACAAAGCGATCAATATGGTTAATGTATCCCATCTCCTCGTTGATAGTACCATCTCGGTCCAGGAACACCGCCAAGTTCATAATGTCTCCCAATAGAGCTATTTACTTTCACCACAAAGGACACAAAGGTGATTTTTTTCTATTCTTTATGATTTTTGTGCTTTTTGTAGTAATTAACCCCGGTTCCCGTTCGATCATGCGTCTTTTGTTTGCTACAAAGGGCACAAAGGAGAACTTTTTATATTCTTTGTGACCTTTGTGATCTTTGTGGTTATTTCCCCAGTAGTTTCTCTGCAGCAGCATAGACTTCATCCACGGTGATGGCCTTCAGACACTCCAAATTCTCTGGACATTCACTCTTGAAACATGGCGCACAACTTACCCCTTTCGCTTGTATAACCACGGCTTTATTATTCAGCGGAGCGGTTTTCTCAGGGTCAGTTGAGCCGAACAAAGCAACTTGGGGAATCCCCAGAGCGGCAGCCGCATGCATCAGCCCGGAATCATTGCTCAGGAAAAGAGCACACCGGCTAATTAGCACTAGAGCCTCGGCAAGGGTAGTCTTTCCCACGGTATTTATGGGGGGCTGGGCCGTAGTGGTACTGATTTTCTCTGCCAGCACCTCCTCACCTGGTCCACCCAGAAGGACAAATTTTCTTCCCCTTTTGTGCAGCAGGTCTATCACTCTAGCAAAACGCTCGGGAAACCACCTCTTCGCTTCTCCATAAGCTGCCCCAGGATGTACACCAATTAGAAGCTCATTTCTGCCAATTCCCAGGACATCCAACAAAGCCAATCCTTTCTCAGTGACCTCCTCCTTCAACTTTAGACGGGGAATGCGATCCACCCCGGAAGTCCCAAAGCTGCGGAGCAGACCTAGGTAATAATCCATTTGATGAAGACCACGTTCCTTGCGCCTATCCGCCAACCTCTGGGTGAGAAGCCAGCCACGTCCATCGGTAGAGTAGCCCAGTCGCTGTGGAACCCCTGCTAACCTTGCTATAATAGCCGAACTTAGAGAGTTTGGCAGGAGAAGAGCCAGCTCAAATCCCTCTCGCCTCAACCTTAGGCCTAGACCCATTAGTTTTCTAAGTCTTTGTAATCCATTTCCTCTTTCATACTGCAAAACACGCACCTCTGATTTTCTAGCCTCAAACAGCTCTGCCACCTGGTCCCTAGCCAGCACTGTTAAATTTGCTCTCGGCCACAAATGAAAGCAAGCATCCAGCAACGGCAGTGAAAGCACCGCATCTCCGATCCAGTTGGGAGCTAGAACGACAATCTTTAACTCCTTGGATTTGTTGTCCGGCACTGTGCTCATAGCCACGATTGGCCTTGCTGATAGGTTACATTTCTCTGGGCCATGGTTTGTAAGGTCTGGTTTTCCATCGCTGATGCACCCAAAACCACTGTTCGGGATAACGACGGATGTAAGTCTCAATAATTTTGTTGAATTTTGCCGTATTTTCCTCAACGTCCCGGGTGGTATCACCGCTTATACTCAAGACAATTTCCGGCTCAAAAAAAACCCCATAAGTGCCGTCGGGCTGCCTTACGTTGAAAACAGGGACCACCGGGGCACCGGTTCTAAGAGCAATAGTACCCAATGTTTTGTTGGTACAGGCTATCTCGTTGAAAAAGGGAACAAATACTCCTTCGTACCAAGCCGGGTTCTGGTCAAGGAGCAAAGCCACTGCATCTCCAGCCTTAAGCAAACGCAACATCTTTTGCACTGAGCCTTTTTTGGGGATCAGCTGATTGCCACCCCTGGTGCGTATCTTGGTAATCAGGGTGTCCAAAAATGGGCTATCCAAAGGTCGGACCACAAGGTGCACGGGACGGTAGTGCAGGGAGAAGGCCAATGCCATCAGCTCCCAGTTGCCAAAGTGAGAGGCCAGCAGTAAAACTCCCCTTCCTTTCTTCAATGCCATCTCGAAGTGCTCGACACCATGGAAGGCTACATACCCATCTAAATCATCCGGGTTCAGTTTGCGAAGATAGGGTAATTCTAGAACAACCTGGGCGAGGTGAATAAAGTTTCTGCGGGCAATGACTTTCCTTTCATTCTCACTCAGTTCCTCTCCCCTGGCAATCTTGAGGTTACTCAAAGCGATTTGTCTGTGTTTTCTATCCAGGTGAAACCAAACTCTTCCAAGGAAATCCGCAAGTTTCCAGCTGAACCTCAGGGGCAAGTTGGCAGCCATATCCATAAAGACTTCGGCCATCTGCTGTACGGCAGCTTGTCTCACCTTTGGGAATCCTCCGAGCCTAGTTTGACAGCCTCAATCACCTTTAGCACCGACTCCATAAGCTGTGTCTCATCTCGTTGGAAGTCTATTTCTATTGCCATCACCCAAAGCTTCATGCCCTGGGGAATTACTTTTGGCAGTCTCACCCAATCCTTTTCAGTGGTAATCCAAATCTCAGGCTCGAACCTTGACGCCTTCCGCGCCAATGAAGCCAGGAGGTCGGATGTTAGAGGATAATGATCCGGAAGTGGTGCAGTGTATACCAGCCTACCGCCCAGATTGTGGACACTCTGGAAAAAATCATCAGGCTGGGAGATTCCGGCAAAAGCGGCCAGCCGCGACCCCATCAAGGAGCTTGATGGCCGCTCCCGGTTATCAGCGGCAGAAAAAATACGCATCGGTCGGTGAATCGCAGTTACAATCGTCTTGTTTGGCCATTGCCTTCGAATGTTGTCGCAATTTTTCTCTGCAGCTTCACTTCCATCAAAGCGACTAAGTACCAAAACCTGGGCCCGGGCCAAAGCTGCAGCCTTCTCTCGCATTGTACCCCGTGGAAGTACCCGATTACCGCCATAGGGGTCTCGAGAATCCAACATCACCACATCCAGGTCTCTGGCAAGATATCTGTGCTGAAAACCGTCGTCCAGGATCAGCAAGTTACAGTCAAATTTCTTTATTGCGGCTTTGGCGGCCCTCACCCTTTTTGTACTGCAAAGCACTGGGATACCAGAGAGCTGCCTGGCCAGCATTAGCGGTTCATCACCTGAAATCGCTTGGTCCGCCAGGATGTTTTTGCCGTCGCTGACAATTGTTACCCTCCTAGATTCTATGCCGCCATAACCCCTGCTCACTATGCCGACTCGATAACCCTCTTCAGAAAATAGCCTTGCAAGCCAGGCCACCATGGGTGTCTTACCAGTGCCGCCCACGGCAAGATTACCCACGCTTATAACAGGGCAGTTCAATTTGTGGATTTTGAGGACTCCGTGGTCAAAAAGCAGATTGCGCAAGGCTACCGTTTTATTATAGAGCCAAGCGGCCAAGGTTGCTAAAGCCCTCAAGAAAGTGACCGATAATAATTGTCTATCCTCTTCCAGAATTAGCCTAAAGATCCTCTCCGAAATCCCTCCGTACCTAACCTGCTCACGGTCCGTCTGTATTTGTGCTTTATGGCTCATTACTAATTAGGTCAAAACCACTCTCGTCAGGACTGCCGGCAACTCGAGAAAACCACAAAGGGCAGGAAGAAAATATCGCAGAGCTCATAGCCTTCAGCGCAGAGCTTTTAGTAAACAGGAAACGTTAAACGGTTTTGGCGATGGGTTTGCGGTTTTTCACCATTTACCATTTACCGTTTACTCTTATACTCCCTATGCGCTATGCTCTATGCGCTTAGCGCTAATAGTGACCTTTGTGGTTCAACTTCACACCCTTTTTGCGAAAGGAGCGGCTTACCCTCTAATCTATTGTCTGGGAGTCTTTCAACAATCCTCTGATAACCTCTATGCTGCGAGCCACAGCCCCCCGGTGAGCCTCGAGGACTCTCTGCGCTTTTTTACCCTGCTCCTCGCATTTTGCTGGAGCAACTAGCCAGCCCTTTATTTGTTCAAATAATTCATCCTTAGTTGAAATTTGAAAGCCACCGCCACTTTCAATTAGGATTTTACTAACTTCTTTGAAATTCTCCATATGGGGACCAAAAACAACCGGTAGACCTCTTTGAGCAGGTTCCAGAGGATTGTGCCCGCCAAAGTTCACCAGGCTTCCTCCCACAAAGGCAAAATTGCCCAAACTATAAAAGCGTGCTAGCTCCCCAACGGTATCAAGAACGAGCACATCTATTTGCACATCCCTGTTGTTTTCTTCAGATAATTGACTTCGACGTGCTATCTGCCAGCCTCTCTCCTTTACCATACTAAAAACCTCAGCGAACCGCTGTTGACTTCTTGGTGCCAGTATGAGACCTAGGCTGGGAAATTCCTCTCTCAGCTTGGTGTAGACCTCGAGTATAATATACTCTTCTCCGGGGTGTGTACTACCTGCAATCCAGGTGGCAGATTGGGGCACCCACCCCAGTTCTCTTTTGAGTTGATCCCTTTCACTCCCAACTGATTTAGACGGGGCCTGGTCAAACTTGATGTTACCAATGACATTTACTTTGGAAGATTCCACATCCAGCATCCTCATTCGGCGTCCGTCTTCCTCGCTTTGCATGCAGAGGACATCAATATTATTGAATGCTTCAGAGATAAATCGTCTTCCTAACCGATAACGAGGAAAGGATCGGTCCGAG
>JAJDNT010000040.1 GCA_022340515.1 Deltaproteobacteria bacterium | reverse complement strand
TATGAGTCGTTCACTTATCATTTGGTGGTTGAAATCTTTCAAATCGTTCAAGCCGTTTAAGTCGTAGAAATCGTAGAACTCGTAAAGGATTTAGGAGCCGGGAGTCAGGAGCCAGGAGTCAGAATGGAAGAAAGCTCTTTGTGTTTTTGTCTCCTGCATTCTGGATTCTGACTCTTGACTTCTGGTTTCTTACTCTATGCTCTATGCCTTTCATCAATTCGCAATCCGCAATGCTCTTGCTCCATGCTCTTTGCTCTGTGCTCTATGCTTTCAGGAACTGTTATGAACTATGCGGGGTTCATGTTATCATAACAAATTGCGGTGAAGTCCTTGCTAAATGGCCAGCCATTTCTGAGGATAGTTCAGAGCAAAGAGGAGCGGGATTAAAGGGGAAATGTAACATACCATGATTATTCGCTGTCCAAAATGTAAATTTGCCGGATCAATCAGCGCAACAAACCGCGTGACTGTAGAACAACCGTTTTTTTGCCCTCGCTGCCAAACACTCATAATCTATCCCGATGAACAAATTGCTTCAGTTGCCTCTCCGGTTCAAGGGGTACGCAAGATGGTAAAGTCCCAGAGGGTAGATTGGGAGATGCGAAGCTCCTGGTTAGATGTGGGCGCCTTCTGGCGGACCAGCAAGTCCATTCTCTTCCGGCCCTCAGCAGTCTTTTCAACTTTAAACTACGAGGCTGGAATAGGCAACGCTCTCGTATACCTACTCATCTATGGATCTCTGGGACAGATAATTGGCCGCTACTGGATTACCCTCCTCGGTATTCATTACGGTATCATAGAAAGTAACGCTCTAGACAACACCCTACACTTCGCTGGTACCATCTTGCTCACTCCCGTCCTATTCTTGGCCCTCATCTTCGTCGCCGCAGGCCTGGTGCACTTAGTTCTTAGAATTCTACTAGCAAACCGTCGGCCATTCTCAGCTACATTTCAGGTCATGGCCTACGCCTCTGCTGCGACCTCCATAGTCAATGTAATTCCCTTTCTGGGCAGGGTCATAATGCCCCTTTGGGCTATAGTGTTATACTTTGTCGGTCTTAGCAGGGCCCACCAAACCTCTAAGGCCAAAGTTTTTTTATCTCTCCTCCTGCCCCTCGTCTTACTAGGGCTTATTGCCCTCGGAGTGATCTTGGCCATTGCAGTTTCACATGTCGCAGAATTCTTACAAGCCCTTAATAATCCCCTCTAGTCCACATAAACCCTCTCGCCCTTTGTCCCGCAACTGCAGGAAAGATGGCCAAATATCAAAAAAGCTTGACTCACTGGCAATTGGCTGAATATAGTCGGTCTGAGCAGTGTTCTACTATTTAGGATTTATGATTGTGACCTGCCGCTAATGGTTTTCTGAATTTCAACTTGTACTATTTCGCTATGAATTGTGAAATCTAAATTTTATAATCTTCGAATACCGGATCTCTGTTGATATAGACGGACAGATTTGACAAGATAAGACGCCTGCATAACTAAGGATCTTCGACTCTAATTTTCCATTATGCTCTGATATTGGAAGTTGTCATAGCTAGCCCGGATATTTCATGAATTGTTGTCACGAGACCACGAAGATGGGCGTGCCTGCCCGCCATCGCGAGCGCTCAGGCGAGGCGGCGGGCCACCGGGCAACCACAGGGTGCTGGTTCCGAGGCGTACCTCAATGGTACGTCGCAGGAGCTGGCACCCGAGGACGCACGGAAGGACGGCCACATCCGTGGTCCGCCTGAGGTGGATTCATGAAACATTCGAGCTAGAGGCGTCTTGTGCAACGGAGGTGCGGCAGTGAGAGACTTAATTGAAATTATGGCTAAGGCGCTGGTGGAACATCCTGATCAGGTGAGCGTGAGTGAGGTCGCAGGAGAACATGCCTCAGTGATCGAACTTAGAACAGCCAAAGAGGATCTCGGCAAGGTAATTGGCAAACGAGGGCGTAATGCCCAGGCCATGCGCACTATCCTCAACGCTGCCTCTGCAAAACTCAAAAAGCGGGTAGTTCTTGAGATCATAGAAGAAGAACTCTGAGTTGCTCCACTTTGCCGAGCTTCTAGCTTTTTAGCCTGCTGGGTAGGACTTATGGTTGACGAAAGGCCTTCTTGCTTTGGCATTCCCGAATATTGCATGCCTAGGGATGAGAACGGTATCATCCAGCCTCAGGAGAACTGCCGTTTCTGTGACCACTTGCGAGAGTGTCTGCAAACAGCCATTGCCGCTAGCGGTGGTGTGGAGAAGCTCAAAGCTGACAGGGGCTATGAATCTGCCAAATCCCTTGAAGGGGAAAAATCTGAAGAACCAGGCGGCGTAGTGGGTGCTATTCTGCGGTGGTCGGAAAGAAAGCGAAATGCCCAAAAGGGTGGAAGCAAGTGAAGCTTTTTATACCACCCATCAATTAGAGCGAGTGCGGCATACTGAGTAAAGAAATTACTCCAATACTCCAGCACTCCAATACTCCGAAGAAAGCTTTTCAACAAAACCCACCGGTTCTTAATTCTGACCATAGACCGCTTTAACCTGGAAATCGTGAAATCTATTCTTATTGTCCACCAAGGTGCTCTCGGTGATTTTATCCTAAGCCTGCCATCTCTCGAGGCGATTCATCGCTTTTACTCTCAGGCTCGCTTTATCTTCCTAGGTCACCCCTCTATTTTGTCAATCGTTCATTCTCGTCCCTACTTCGATAGGGTGCTCAACTGCGCCGACAAGCGCTGGGCTCCTTTTTACAACTCAAAGGAGAAGTTGGAGCTAGGAGCATTTGATTCATTACCTCGGGTGGACTCTATTTTTGCCTTTTGCAGGTCTTCCAGTCAGCCACTTGTTGACAATCTTGCAGCGATACTAGGAAAACCTGCACACCGCATTGACCCTTTCCCGAGGCCGGATCTCGCCCTCCACGTTTCTGAGTACCAATGCCGCCAACTGGAAGAACTCTCCATTGCCGCCCTCCCCTGCATCGCCCCTGTTATTGCTCCCTCCCAAGATGACTTTTTTGAGGCTCGCAGATTTTTTCAGCAAAATGTCCCTGAAGGAGAGCAGTTGATTTTGCTCCATCCCGGTAGCGGTGGCAGAAAAAAGCTATGGTCGGTCGCAGGCTGGCTTGATGTTATAATGAAAATATTAAGTCACAACAATATAAAGGTCTCTCTGATCGAGGGACCTGCTGACAGCCACATTGTCCGACAATTATGCTCTGAGGTGGGATTGACTTCACTTCTACTAGCCAACAATTGGAGGTTGGGAAAACTGGCCGCTTTGATGAAGCAAAGTTCTCTTTATCTGGGGAACGATTCGGGCATTACCCATTTGGCCGCTGCCTGCAATACCCCAACTATTGCCCTTTTCGGCCCCACCGATCCTCGAATATGGCGACCACAAGGGTCAAAGGTCGAGATCGTCTCCTGGCAACCAAAAGCTTCGGTCCATGATTCGCAACAAGAGGCAAAAAAGATTAGTAAACCCCCGCCTGAAACTCCCATTGTATGGAAGCTAGTGAGGAGTTGTTTAGGCATATGAGCAAACAAAATAGCCAAAGCAATGAGAATAAAAAAGATTATCTTGCCATTGGAGTCTTTACTGTTGTTTTATTACTACTAACTGTGTCAACCATTTATCTTGTACGGACAACGAAGAAAGATACTTTTAATTATTCTTTTAGGGCAGTTTTCAAATGGATTGACAATTATTGGCACGAGGGAAAGCGATTTATAGAGAGCAAAAAGGGTACGTGGTCAACAAGCAAAAAAGAAAAAGAGATTATCAAACATTATAGAACAGGCCATAGTTTATACAGGGGGAAAAAATACTCTGGAGCTTTACATGAATTTGATAAAACAATAGAACTAGATCCAAATAACTACCTTGCACATTTTTGGCGAGGACGTACATATATTAAAATTAAACGTTACCGGGAAGCTACAATTGATTTTCAAACAGTAATTAAAATTAAGCCGGATTATGCCGAGGCCTATGATAATATGGGCTGGCTTTATCTGCAATTGGATGAATATGATGAAAGCATCAAGTATCTGTCCCAATCACTTCAGCTGAAACCCAATGACGGTTGGGTATACTATACGAGAGGACGTTGTTATTTTAATAAAGGTGATCTGGAAAAAGCTTTAAAAGATACCAAAACTTCCTGCAGTTTGGGTTACAAGAAAGGCTGCCAAGCATATAAAGACTTGAGAGAAGAAATTAGTTAATCTGATAAAAATGCACAAAAGTCAGGGAAACCTAATTTATTATCTATTATTTTGGCTTATCTGCTGTAAGTGTAATGATGGATTAAATTCAAAGGAGGAGATTGGTATGAAAAAACTTATTGTTTATCTGGTCTTTTTGCTCGCTTTTGTTGGATGTTCGATGAAGGGGAAAACACCCTTCGACAATCCTGAGTTAAAACCCGATGCTTTTTGCAAAGTAATTGAGAAACCAGACCCCTTGTTAATGGGAACACGGGAAGGTCGTTTTACCAGGGCGGAGGATTGGTCCGATCTCGACAAAAACTATGTCAAGTATAAGTTGATAAAATACGAAGACAAATACGCGCTGTTTTTTTATCGCTCATGGCACAGCGGACAAAGAAAGGTGCGAGAGTGGAAAGAATGGTCCATAAACGTTCAAGAAATAACGGGTGACTACGGGGTTAAGATATATATACAGGGCAGCAATGTCTACTTCACCATGCGGGGGGTGAAAGAACCAGCCAAGATGTCAAGGGTAGAAAATTAAGACTTTCGACTTAAAGACCTTAATGTCTGCTCGCGGAAAATCTGGTCAAACCAGGCGGCTTGGAAGTTTACATACTATAATCTTAACTCAGGCTAATTTAGTGATCATTCCACATCTTGTGTTTAATTCAAGATGGGAAAAGTGTACATTAAGGGATGTAATCTTTAGTTTTTCAAGCGACCGAGATCGGGCTATATTTCTCATCACAATGTAAACCCTAGAAACCTTCCAGAAACGTACTAGGCTCACAATCAATAATTTTGCTCCCCTAGTATTGACACCTTGCCAGCAGACCAATACGATACGGCGAGCAGACCAGATTTCCATGCAGCCACCAAACAAAGGAAAATCCCATGAACCGCATCATCCCAGCGGCGATCCTCACCCTGTTTGTAACCCTGTGCTTCTGGCAGTTAGCCTATGCCAAGGAGACCGCTAAAGCCTCTCAGCCTGCTTCTGGGGCTGCAACGGAACAAGCAATAGCCTCAGAACCAGGCCTGGCTGATCTTGTCCTCAAGGCAGCAGAACTGTCTGAGCGCTTGACCGATCTAGAAGAGAGGTTAGAAGAAGTTTTCGATCCATCTGCGGCTGAGAGTAGCTTCCGCAGAGCAGAGGAAAGGTTGAGTGATCTCTCCAGTCGATTAAAGGAGCTGAAAACTGCGAAGACCGCTGATTACAATCAGCTTATCCAGCTCAAAACGGCATTGCAGCAGGAAAGAGATTTTCTGGGAACCAACCTAGAGCCCGTTACCGCAAGCCTTAGGAAAGTTTCGGCTTTACGAAAGGAGTGGTCGAAAGAGAAGAAACAATGGGCCCAATGGCAAGCTTCTCCGGATGAAGATCTGCAAATTCGTGCGGTGCAGGCCACTTTTGTCAGAGCTCAAGAAACGATTTTCAAGGCACTTACCGCAATCTCACAACATTTGGAGCCGTTGCTCGCAGCAGAGATAAAGGGAGGTGACCTTCAGGCCAGAACGTATTCACTTGTTTCGGAGATGAATGATCTGATTTCTGACAGGCAAGGGGTGGTCTCGACAGAATCATCCCCGCCGATGCTCTCTTCTCGATACTTTGCACAATTTGCATTGGGGTTAGGGCACGAACTGCGACAAGGAATCCGCGCCGTAACCTTTCCAGACAGGCAGTTCTTTGCGCGGCAGGGATGGGTGATTTTGCTGCAGGTCTTGCTCGCCGCAGCTCTGGCCGCTGTGATCCTGCGTTCTCGATCGTCTCTGGAGGAGTCGGAGCAGTTTAGCTCCTTGGCCAAGCGACCCTTTGCCCTCGGCGTGGCCGTCAGTGTTTTAACCCTCAGTGCACTCTATACGTTGTTTCCACCAACATGGCATTTGTTCGTGAGGGTTTTCGGGTGGATCGCCCTTGCTCGCGTGGTTGGAGTCTACACGAGCAGATCCACGCACAGATGGCTCATTTATGGGCTGGCTTTCATCATGATCACTATCCAGTTATTACGCGTTTTGAGCCTGCCACTGCCGCTTTTCCGGCTGTACGTCTTCGTCGTTGCCCTGGTTGGCCTTATCCTTTGCCTGTGGCTCGCTCGGCAGAGTCATCGTCGAAAGGACTCGCCCTGGTACACCTGCGGGCTGGGCCTTGGAAGTCTGTTTCTCATGATTGTAGCACTTGTGGAGGTGAGAGGGCAGGCAGACTTGGCCTTGGAGCTCCTGGATTCCTCGCTCAGTACGTTGGGCTATGCCCTGGTAGCTTGGCTGTTAATGCTTCTCGCACGGGGCGCTTTGGATTGGGCTGTTTGCAGATCTCGCCTTCAAAAAATATCGGTTTTCCGCAACCACGGCTCAAGCATCGCCGCTAAATCTAACCTCTTCATTAACCTCTTTATAGTGTCTTTCTTCATTGTGGCCATCCTCATATTCTGGAACGTGTACGATAGCCCAGTTGATGCATTCAAAGGCGTTCTGTCATTGGGCGTCACACTGGGATCTCACCGGATTACCTTCGGACTGTTGCTTGCCGTGGCTGCTCTTCTTTACGGCTCGTTTGTCGCATCTTCGGCTGTACAGGCTCTGTTGTTGGAGGAGGTATTCCCCAAGCGCCATGTTGAACCTGGAGTGGGTTTGTCAATATCCCGATTGATTCAGTACATTCTTATCTTGGTAGGTTTTTTACTGGCGATGACGGCGCTTGGATTCACACTCACCAACCT
>JAJDNT010000016.1 GCA_022340515.1 Deltaproteobacteria bacterium | reverse complement strand
CCTGAGCGCCTCTCTAAAAGCTTTATCTCCCACACGGTTATGGAGCATGTTGAAGACCATAGCGGTCTTGCCATATCCAACAGCGCGCAAACTGCGATCATCACCGCTGACAAAGTCTTTAATGGAGATTTCATTTCCGCCATGGACGTAACTCTCGAAATCCTCCATGATCCCCTTGCGATATTGCCAGCCATTTCCTCGCAATTCCTCGTAGTAATGATCGGCCAAATAGGTGGTTAAACCTTCTGACCAGTTCCCTTTTCCGTAGTCTACGTAGACCGAATTACCAAGCCAGGAGTGAAGGATTTCATGTCCGAGTGAAGTCTCCGGGATGAAGGGCAGCTTCAGTACCTCACGGCCCAGAAGAGTAAAAGTGGGCATCCCGTAGCCGGTGGGCAGAATATTTTCCACCACCGCAAACCGTTTGAAAGGGAAGGGGCCCAGCATCTCTTCATACATTTCCACATACTTCTTGCTAGCCTCCAGATAGCGGCTTGCCAGGTTTTTATCCTCGGGAAGCAGATAGGTCTCCAGCAGCACCCCACCATGGTGGTCTTTATTGACCACGTAAGGAGCCGTGATGAAATGGATATTCATTACAGGATGGGGGAAATTAAAAGTTATCAGCTTTTGCTCTCCCATATCTTTAATAATTATATCTTCGGCTTCGGACACGGCCTGAAAGTTTGCGGGAACTAACGCTTGCAGAGAAAAGTGGGCTAGTTCGGTCTCGGCAGCATGAAACCAGTCTGAAATAAGAAAAACACCTTCTTCACCTATAGTGTTTGCAAGGTTGTTGCCCTCTTGGTTGGAAAAAATTCCTTCATATTCCATCTCTATTTGCCTTGACCCACTATAGTGGGGTAAGGCAATGCGCCCGTCTTTTACCCTTATCTTTTCACTCTTGCCGTCGATCACCAATTTGGTTATGCGCAGCCCCCTTCCCACCGTTATTGCTCTTAGGTGCTCGGGAAAAGTAACATCTACTTTCCCAAAAATTTTGTCTTTCGCCAGATCGAAGGAAATATTTATGCGATGTTCCGCCAGTGGTTCTCCCTTTCCAGGTGAGGGCAGCACCAGTAAAGCGGTTATCATCATCAGACAGAGCAGTCCATTCTTTACTTTCCCGTTGTAAGTCATATAAGGAATCTCCATGGGTGCCTTTTAATATGTGGTTTGTACAAAGTAAGACTTTTCTGGGGGGAATCAACCGCTGAAGGATGTCAGTGCTCCGTAGTCCGTTGTCAGTAGTCAACCGATACCAAACACCTTGCAAGTTTACATTATCAAGAGTCTACTTATATAAGTCCGAATATAAACAGACTGCTGCAAGGTTGAATCGGTGGTGAGATAAATTGTGGCAGCTGCGACGCTAAAGGAATTAAAAAGGGTTTGCGCCAAAATCTGGAGGGATAGGTTTGATAGTGCCAGCTGTCCCACCCCACAACGGTCAACTGGCAACTATCTCCTTGTTTACATTTCAGGCATGTAAATGCTTTCGTATAATTCTTCCAGGCTGGCGAGATGTTTAGCCTCGTCCTTTTGCAATCGTCGAAACATGCTTTCCATGGGCGCACCTACACAAGCCTGGGCCATTTTACCGTAGAAGTCAACGGAGCGCTTCTCTTCGTGAATGGCATAAATCATTACGTCCTGTGAAGAGGAATCATTGTCGAGGGGCTTTAGTTGGAGTAACATGGTCAACTCCATGCTAGGACCTTCTTCCAAACCCGCTTCGTGCAGGGCGATCTCTTCTTCAAGAAAGGCTTTTTCCAGAGTGTATTTGTGCTCGAGTTCTTCGAGAGCTAGCTCTTTGACCAAATCCTTGGCCCTTTTCTCTTCCACCATGTCATAAGCTTTTCGGTAGACATCGAAGCTCTCTTTCTCCATTTGGATTGCCTTTTCAATTGCTCCCTCTCTCGTGTAACATACCTCTTCGAATTCACTCATCGTTTTCCTCCATAAAATACAATTATCTATCTATGGGTGTTGTCAGCTCGAAAGAAGTCTACGGTATATTACGTGATCATGGCAAAGGATTCAAGTACGTTTTTTCACTATTTCACCCTGCCTCACAATAAAACCTGCCTAGCTATTCTGGGCGAGCCGCTTCCTTTTCAGACCACGCCAATCCCTCGAGAAGGTTTTGAACCACCTGGGCAAATGCAGTTTTAGCCACCGAGGGATTAGGCTCGGAGACAAATGGCTCTCCTGCGTCACAACTAAGTACCACGCCAGGATCAATGGGTATACGGCCAAGAAATGGAACCCCAAGTTCCTTGGCTGCTTTTTCACCGCCACCGATCTTGAACAAATCGATTTTTTCGCCGCAGTGGGGACAGGCCATACCGCTCATGTTCTCTACGATTCCAAGGACCGGAATGTTTATCTGTTTGCTGAAACTAACTGCTTTGCGTGCGTCCAAAAGAGCCACATCCTGCGGGGTGGTTACAATCACCGTCCCGTCAACTTCCTCCATAAGCTGTGACACACTCAAAGGTTCATCTCCAGTTCCCGGGGGCAGGTCGACGAAAAGAAAGTCGAGATCACCCCAATTCATACCTCCGAGGAACTGTTTAATCGCACTATGCTTAAGAGGGCCTCTCCAGACAATAGCTTTGTCGGGCTCCTGTCCCAGTAGCGCCATTGATACTGCCTTAAAACCCGGAAACACCTCAACCGGCTCGACCCCATTACCGCTGCTGATCAGGCGTTGTCCTTCTATGCCCAACATTCTCGGCACATCAGGTCCGTGGAGATCAGCGTCTATAATTCCCACCTGATAGCCACGAAGAGCTAGGGAAGCAGCCAGGTTAGTGGCTACCGTACTCTTGCCCACTCCGCCTTTACCGCTCATGACCATAACCTTACGCTTGATATGGAAGAGCTTCTCCTGCAATCTCTTACGCTCGTGATCTTTCCTCTCCACAGTAGAACAGTTGGATGAGATTTCACAGTTGCCGCAAGCTTTTCTGTCCTCACACTTGTTCTCTACCATTCCCGCTTCCTTATGCTAGTATTTTTATCTCCAATCACTTCTTGGGTAAAATATGGTTTCGCTTAGATGTTTTGTCAAGCACCGCCCGTCATTTCTCCCTACCACAGCCCAGCGGACAATTCTTTCTCAGTACAATATCATGGGAAGAGGTGGTTTTAAATATGGTGTCAGCCTAATAAGCATGATTTTTGCTTGCAAGTTATTCTTTTATAAGACCTGCTTCCCATTGGCGGTTAAACAAGCCGGAGGACAAAAATGAATAGACTTATCCACGACCTTCTGGAGATAAATCGCAGGCTGTCCTTCGAACTATGGCACATCACGCCCATTAATGAGAAGGTCAGTGGCTTATCGCCCAGAATGCTGCTGCCTGCTCAGGTTAGTGGGAACGTCCGTATCGGCGAATATGAACCAATGATTCTCTATTGTGGCTTGCTGAATGGTTTAAATTACTATTACTTGATTGAAAATCCCAGTGAGATGACTGCCACATCTGACTTGAATCTCTATGAGGCCAGAAACGAAACTTTCAAAAAGGTTGCCGGAATTGAATTCAAGGCCCACAATCCCGGTAAGGACATAATTTGGCAAGACATCCGAAAATTGGTCCAGGACAACATAACCGGAAATTGGTTTCACATCCTGGAGGATATCGACTCCGAGACGCTAAAATCTATTTTTTCCAAACTCACAAGCTCCTTGAGAAGTTACTCTGGCAGCCTGGGTGAGGCCCCAATCTCAATCCTCTTCTGTTTTTGCGTTCTGGCAAGAAAATGGACTTGCATTAAGCATTTTTTCTACGACAAGTCCCGAGGAGATTTTAGCATTTACGTAGACAACTTTTTCGATCTAGACTGTGAAGTGGAATCAAATCACATCGTGGTGAGTAAGGGTCTGGATTGGTATATTTTCCAACTTTACACCGAAGGTTTTCTAGGACATTAGCAAAGCCTCACTTCTTAAAATCCGAAATCCGCAATCCGCAATGCGAAATCCCTTTGCTCTTTACATGCCCCCCATTTTCCGCTATAAAGTGAAAATGTGCACATTGGATAAAACTATCCTTGGGGGAGTGAACAAATGCAACCAGAAAGAAAAGCGGGAATCAGCATAGTATTCGGAATTCCGGCCATCGTTGGCGCAGGTCTCGTCTGGCAACTCTCAGGTAACTGGCAAGCCGTTTTCGGATATCTTGGCCTGCTCGGTTTTATCCTCGCTGCCTTTCTTGCTAACCCCGAGCAAGTAATCTCATCGGAAAACAACTCTGAGCATTAAAAGAGATCTTCCCTAGTCGGTTAAGGCCTCTGCCAATCTAAGTGGTGCCGTCCTCTCGAGCCCTGTCCTCACAGGATGCCGAGCTCATCTGCCAGTACTTTATAAGGTTTAGGAAAATCGGGCTGGAAGTTTTGGTAAAAGGTAACCGGATACCTGGCACCAATCTTGTTTCCTGCCTCCTGTAAGCCCTTTATAAGTCCAGCCAGATCTTTGCCAGGTAGGGCTAAGACCATCTCGTTGTCCTGGGTCATAGAAAAAATGCGATCACCCATGCCTGGAATGGCGACCCGAGGTGCCTGTGAAAGGAAGGGCCCAATCAAGTACTCACTGCATTCTACCTTGCCCCCAAAAGTCCCAGTTAACCTCTCACCACTTTGGTAGATCCGAGCCTGGACCAACCGCATAATCTGGGCTGGATTGCCATAAATAGCCACCGTATCTGGCTCATACAACCCCTTGGCCAGAGGAGCGAGGACCAGAGCCTCAAACCTATCATTATGCAAAAAATTCATCGAATCAATTCCTCTGCGGGCTTGCTTCTCGTCATCATGGAAATTTACCTCACAAAAGAGCCTCGTCAAACTAGCCGGAGGATCATCAGAACCACTGAAGCCGAAAGCAATCATCGCCGGCACACAAATCAGGTCTTCCCTGGTGAGACCCACGGTCCAACCGTACGTTCTAGCCATGGTAACCGCCTGGCAAATAGTAACTCTTTTCTGTAGAACCACTGATGGCTGACGTGTTTTTTCCGGAAAATCAGACTTATTTTTCAGAAACTTGACCGCCACGGGCAGAGTCTTCAGACGCAAATCATTACTTACAAAATCACTTATTTCCTTGAAGTTGGTTGCAACCATAGGTCCTCCCTTCTGTTAATAAAGGTTTTCAGGTATCAGGAGAAAAGACAAGTAAAGCTGAAATCTGAAACCTGTCGGAGATCCCGTCTGAAGAGAAGCGACAGCAGGGAACACTGAAACCTCAAACATAGCGGAAATTTATTTCAGGAAGGTGAAATCTCTCAGCCCTTGTTCGAAGGATATTCAAAAAATTCGCTGGATTTTACCAAAGCTACTCCCTGGCCACAACAGGCATGAAGGCTCAGACTACAGGAGTTTCCCCAAAACTACTTCCCACCTGACACTGGACTCAGCACATAACATAGCTGTGGCTGATTTGTAAATGACAAGGTCTCCTGGTGCTTATTCTTTCGTTCCGAGTCTCATGGCCTGGTCACTTCTAGCGCAGCTGCGATGCGGGGGAAAGCCCGCCCGACTCGCCTGAGCGGCTCGCGATGGCGGGCAGGGCACCCCCTCTCTGTTCCCGCCTTCGCCAAACTTCGGCGGGCCAGGGCCTCCCCCACTCCGCCGGAGGCGGAAAGTGAGCACAACCGTTCCGCTAGCCCTGTTGAATTTCCCCGAGGGAATCCTATTCAACAGGGCAGGTCACTCAGAAGAAACACCAGGGAACATTGTCAAACAGCATGCAGTCACAAAAAAGGGCAGGGTAAGCTGCGAGGTAAACAGCATCGGAGCAACCGGTGCGAAGCCTCCGCTGCCTGGAAGGACCACCATCTGCATCGGCGTTAAGACAAACCAATCGGCTCAAAACTAGATTATGAATGGCAGCGACTATGCTGGTTTACCGAGTAGCTTACACTGGCTCTACCACATAGCCACCACAATGGATGGCAAATTCAAAAGAAAAAAATGGGGAAACCCCTGGCTCAGACTACTCTTGATTTTTTACTTTTTGGCCGTGAGCCTGTTTTTCTTGCTGCCGTAATGCTCAGTAATCAGGTCACGAAGATATTGGCGGTCAGTGGTGGAGATACTGGTGAACCTAATGCCAACCCCGCAGGGTGGACTATCTGTTTCTGTGCAGAGAGGATTTGACCAAGCCACCTCCCCAGAGATATTCAAGGAGTTACGATTGGGTGCCATAACAAATACCTTTACCTTCTCTTTAGGACGAAGCTGGGCTCGGCACAGGATAAACGCTCCGCTGGCACCGATATTTTTGGTCTCGGCCACAGTGGCGCCATGAGAAGTCAGTAGTACCACCGGCCATTTTACTTCGGCTCTGGAAGTTAAACGTTTTTCGGTAACAATTGGAGTATCCAAAAATATACCTCCAACTGTTTAAGCTTATAGACTTTCCTCATCTTCCCAGAAGACGGGAGTCCGTCTAAACCAGCTTAAAATGGGAGTTTAACCAAACAAAGATCCTTTTCACCTGATAACTTTAGCAATCTCCATGCCCGCCTTTTCTGACACTTGGCACTGAGGAGTAAGCACTAAGCACCAGAACCCAGAGTGGAGAAGGCTCAATATCAAATTCGAAATACGAAGCACCTTAAAAACTATTCGATCTGTCTTGTCTCTAATCTCATATCTCAGATCAATCGGCCATCCCCCTTCGGGATTTAGACTCGTTCGCCTTGCTGTTTATCTTTCCCCGTGACTGTGGAGATGGTAGGGGTTAGACTTTAGGGTGAATCATTGTGAGAGCTATTGAGAGGGGAAAAAGTGAGAGACCCTGCGCCACCATACCTTGAACTACTCCTCGAAAAATCTTTCGAGATCATCCCAGGAGAGTTTTACAACCAGTACCGCTTGGAGGTGGCAGAGCGAGTCGGTGATTCCTACTTATTTTATGAATTTTCATTGATGGAGGAAAAACCCTGGAGAATCCTCCGCGAACGCGTCTATCCTTTATTTGTTCGCTACATGAAAGCCAAGCTCATTGATCCCACAACAGCCAGTGGAGTTGTAGTAGCCGTCTTTCACGGAGATAAATGCTATCTGATGAAGGGCGAAGATTTCCTTGCGGCTTATAGGGAAATTGAAGGGATTGACCATTCAGCATTTCATGCAAGGGTACAAAAATGGCTTTCTGTCTAATCTATTATCTCTACAATTTCCAGCCCCAGAACTCCAAAAACCTCGGAAAATTCCACATATCCGAGGCTGTTCTATTCCACGGCTTCAGACTTGTATAGAAAGGGTTTTCGTATTTGTCATTATCTCCGTAGACTTTGTCCGCACCTACAAAAAAGTCCCAGGAAATCAAACTTAGGAACAATGTCTCCCACAACTTCATTGAACCTTTCACATGTCCTTTCTGCGGACCATAGTCGTAGTAGAAGCTGGTAGTTCCACCCTTAAGAGGAATAGTCTCCAAATCATCGATTGGCTCCAGTGGTGCTAGAATGGATCTAAAAACTTGGCTGCCCGACAGGGACTCACCATCAACAATCTCCAGATCCATAACTCTGTGGACCGAGGGGCGCACATGGACGAGTAGCTTGGGATTTGTCAGCTCAGCGTAATTCAGTATCCAAGGAAACTCCTCACCATAAACATCCAGCGGCTCCTCTTTCCAATCCTTCGGCCGAGCATCAGGAGATAGATACGTGGTAGGCAGAATGGCCATATAGCAACCGCAGGTGTTAGCAGTGGTAACCAGTAGGGGGCGGTTTTCCTTATCTAAGGTAATGACAACAATAATCCCCACATTACTGCCGCTAGTGAGGTTAAAGGGTATGATGCTGTAGGGAACCTTGGGAAAGTGGACCCGGTAGACTAAATTAGTGTAGTTGCCTTTTTCGGTTGAGAATTCTTTCTCCATAAAATAGATTGCCGGCTTTTCAGGGTCCACATAGATCTGCTCTTTTCCTTCACTGTTGATCCTGGCCGCAGGACTACCGATACGATTGTAGTCGTTTCTATAGTCGTAGGTAAGAAATACCGGAGCGTACTTGCTCAGCAGAGAACCTTCTTCGGAATTGGCAGTATAGATGGTGTGGACTTTCTCAGGGGGCAGGCTCCAGTGATGGGCACACCCTGTGACTATAAGAGCCAGGATTACGATAGAAATCTTTACAAGCTTCTTCATTGCAATTCCTTTCGGTCCTTTGGTAATCACAATTTTAATATTATAATCATTTTTTCACAGGACACACTGGTACCAGGGTTAGGTGCGCACTTTGTTCTGGTCACCGGCTGCGAATTATTATAAGTTGTCGCCTGTTTTTTAAGTTTTTTACCGGATAATTAAAAAATAAGAAAGCGGAGGCTGCATTGATAGGTACGGTAGTCAACACCGGGGCAGTACTAGTGGGTAGTACAGTGGGGATATCTGCTGGCAAGCGCTTGCCTGA
>JAJDNT010000005.1 GCA_022340515.1 Deltaproteobacteria bacterium | reverse complement strand
CAATCTGGCCCTTGATAGACTTTAACGGACCAGCGCGACTTAGTGAAAAAGGTTTAGAATTGAATATAGCGAGCCGGTTCCAAGCTTAGCGAAGAAGGAGGCACCATTCTTGAATAGAACTAAATTGAAAGAGATAGCTAGGACCTCAGGATGAAAGTCAAGTGTAAGGTTTGCAGTTCAGAAAGTAGATCTAATTTGCTGACCAACTAGAGTCGATGGGTATTTTTACATTTAATCATTATATTATATCCAAGTCGAAGATGATTAAAAGGTCCGACAACGGACTTTGTTTAATGAGTGGTCTCCTCTAAAGAATTGAGGAGACATTCATGGGAGTGAACTTATGATTCGGATAAAGAGCCTGCAGCAACGCTTGATGCTCTTTCTCTTCCTTCCTGTGGCAGCCCTTCTGATAGGCATGGGGGCAATAGGATTTGTCTATGCCAAGAACAGCCTGTTGACCCAGTGGAGAGAAGCTGCCGTTCTCAAGTTACAACGGGCGGCCCACGATGTGGACATGCGGCTAAGCCGCCCACTGAAATGGCTGGAGATGTACAACGATACGGGTGGGGAACATTTCGACGAGCATACGCAGGAATGGATTCTGGAACAGCTGCGGCAGCAAGAAGGAGTGGTGAGAGTCGAACTTGAAAGAATTGATGACGAGGGCCCCGAACCCATGCTCCACATGCACATGCAGCATCATGGAGCTCAGGGGTCCATGATGCGCAACATGATGCGCTTTCACCGGGCGAGAATAGCGGAGATAACCCCTCCTCGCTACGACACCCTTCTTCAGCATGAAACTGTGTCGATCATTTCAGAGCTCCACGATAAGCATGGCGCCAAGCTAGGCCATCTCGAGGTAGTGATCCGCTTTCACTATTTGTTGGAGAATCTGGGAACTACAGGTTGGTGGCAGAGTCGGCAGGCATTTCTGGTGGACAATACTGGAAAAGTTCTCATTTGCACCGATCCCGACAGGCGCCAACTGGGAGAGACCAACGACCCAGTTGAGCTGGCAACCTTAAAGGCGATCAAGGAACAGAGATCAGGGACGATACTTGGCCAGGGACACCCACCCGATGAGGTTAGCGGTTTCTATCATCTTGAAGAAGCTCCATGGAGTTTGATTATGATAGCCCCAGGAAAAGCTATTCTGGCACCTATCGTCAGGTTCCGCAACTTTTACATTGTGGGAGGATCCTTGTTTGTTCTCTTGATCCTGTTGTTGATCCGTATTGTTACAGGGCGAACGGTTTCTTCTATAAAAGACGTTTCAAAAGCGGCTGAGAGCATAGCCCAGGGCGACTATGGTACTTTTCTTCCGGTTAAAAGCGAAGACGAAGTAGGCCAACTGAGGCTGAACTTCAATACCATGGCCTCACAACTCCAAGAGAGAATGAGGCTTAAACAAGAGTTGAATCTGGCCATGGAAGTGCAACAGAGTTTGCTGCCGATGAAAGCGCCAGAGATTGAAGGCTTCGATATAGCTGGCCAAAGTATCTACTGTGAGGAAACAGGTGGAGATTACTATGATTTTATAGAGTTTCCCGAGTTGGGTCTCATAGGTGTGGCAGTGGGTGATGTGGCGGGCCATGGGATAGCTCCGGCCTTGCTAATGACAACCGTCCGAGCCTTCCTGAGAAGTAGGGTTCTTACACAGCCGGAGGAACTGGCAGATGCCATAAAAGACGTAAATCGTCTCCTTTGCGTCGACACCGCTGAAACAGGCAATTTTATGACTCTCTTTTTTATGTTAATCGACTCGAGTAATGGTAAAGTTCGTTGGGTGAGGGCGGGACATGAACCTGCCTTGATTTATGATCCATCGACCGACTCTTTTGATGAATTGCTTGGGAAAGGCATTGCCCTGGGGGTAGATGAAAATTATTCTTTTCAAGAGCAGATACGAGAACTGTGGTCCGACTCTCAGATAGTTCTCATAGGCACCGACGGTATCTGGGAAAGTGAAAATCCCCAGGGGGAAAGGTTTGGAAAAAAACGTTTGAAGGAAATTATTCGGCAGCACAAAGATAAATCAAGTCAAGAAATAGTCCAGGCCATCACGGACGGATTGGCTAAGCACCGGGAGGCTGCACCCCAGCAAGATGACGTAACCCTGGTAGTCATAAAGAAGGTTTGACTGGATGGCAGGAATCCAGAGGAAACTCGGATGAATTATCCATTTGCCTTTTGAAGACAATCCCACCAAAATGACAGGAATGTCGCTTGATTTTTGTCCAGATAGGGTTACAATCGGACCATATTATGTAACAAATTTTCCACGCTGCACCACTTTTCCAACACTCATTTCCGGAAGCTGAAGAAGAGCTGACAAGTTTGGCAGATAGTTTAGAAATTTTTCTCTAAGCAAAAATTAGGCTTGCAAATTGCCGTAGCTTGTAGATAGTCGCAGAGCTCAATAGTCTCAAAACATCCAGGAAATCTTATGCATGGGGATCGATTCCGGCCCCTACATTTCTTCTTTTTTTTATTCATGCTTGCAATCTGACAGGGTGAGAAAGGTGATTTCTCCCTCTGGGGACGAATTAATACAAGATTGCTTTGAGCCGAGTTGTAGCGAGGTGAGGTATTTGGATGGAAAGGAGGTGGGATAGGCTTCTTAGGCTGAGGTTTACTTCAACACCACAGACAAGGAGGGCCAGAGATGAAGAGACTTGGAGTAGTGTTGGTATTCGCCCTGGTGCTGGGCTTGGCCATGCCGGCGATAGGGGCGGATTTTTCCTTTAACGGAGACTTCAACAACCGCTTTCAAATGTACACCAATCAAAATGGCTTCTTCATACAACCACAAGCAGGTGTGATCAGGGACAAAGATGTGAACGACAATTTTGGTGAAGCCAAATACCGGCTATGGACCACAGCAGCGACCAACGACGGTGACGTAAAGGGTGTTTTCGCCGTGGAGATCGGTGGCATGCGTTACGGTGAAAATCAACCTGGCGGTCAGTTCTCAGGAGACGGAGTCAACATCGAGACCCGCTGGCTGTACACCGACTTGCAGATTCCCTTCGTGGATAAGAAGAATCGGCTGCAGATGGGCTTGAATACACAAACTTTCAACCAGTACTTCTGGCAGGAAACAGTCATGGGAGTCAAGAACTACGGGAGCTTCGATACCATCGACTACGAGGTGGCGTGGTTCCGTCCCAGAGAGACAAACGCCACTACCAGAGATCAGGAAGGGCAGGACTTGGATGCATTTTACGGCAGAATCAATACCAAGCCCATGGACGACCTTTTACTCGGATTTTTTGGGGTGTTTTTCTACAAGGATGACCCT
>JAJDNT010000331.1 GCA_022340515.1 Deltaproteobacteria bacterium | reverse complement strand
AACTCCCACGAGTTCTTCTGTCCGATTCAAGACGACAAAATGGGGGTAGGAGGATTCAATAACCTGATCCATGATTTTACTGAATGACATGGAATCCTCCAGCCTTTCAAACTCTCGGCTCATGAAGTCCTTGACCAACATAGTTCTGAGAATGCCAATATCATGCCCCCGAACAATGGTTATTCCCTTTTTCAGCAGTTTCATTTCGTAAGCCGAGTATCCGAAAAGAACCCTGACTACAGTGGCACTGGCAATACAGGCAACCATGAGAGGAAGAATAATCTGATAGGTGTAGGTAAGCTCGAAAACTGTGAGAATAGCGGTAATGGGAGCCAGGGTTGTGCCAGCTACCACGGCTCCCATACCCACCAAAGCATAGTCGCTGGGGATCAAGGTCAGCTCAGGAAAAATCTGCGCGATAATCAGGCCCACTATTGTTCCCAGAGTTGCGCCCAAGACCAGGGATGGGGCAAAAATGCCTCCGCTCATCCCGGAGCCTAAACATAGTGAAGTGGCCAGAATTTTAGCAGCCAGAATAACAATAGCCGCTTCGAGTAAGAGTGAGCTGGTAAGAGCCAGATTTACCGTTTCGTAGCCGACGCCCATAACGTAAGGGACTTTAAGACCGATCAAACCGAGAAACAGCCCTCCGATTGTAGGCTTGGTCCATTCGGGGATTCTTAACCGACTAAAGATGCTGTCAGTGGTGTAAATCAGCCGGACAAAGACTATGGCAACGAGTCCGGCTAGCACTCCAAGGAGCAGATAGGCGACGAGTTCCCAGTGGGAAATCAGCTGAAAGCTGCTCACCTCAAAAGTAGGGAACTCGCCCCAGAAAATCCTGGCAAACACCGAGGCGATAACCGACGAAATGATGATGTGACTTATGTGCCCGATCTCGATGTCCAGCAGGATGATTTCCACGGCAAACAGGGTCCCGGCAATTGGAGCATTAAAGGTAGCGGCGATTCCAGCCGCCGCGCCACAGGCAAGACAGGTTCGCCGAAGAGCCGGATCAAGTCGGAAAAGCTGGGCCAGGGAGGAACCGATTGAGGCTCCTATCTGTACTATTGGACCCTCCCGTCCCACCGAAGCGCCACTGGCGATAAGAAAGCTGGTTACCAGTGCTTTGAGAGCGGTTACCCGGTGACGGAGAGTGCTCTGCCAGGTGGTTACAGCTTCAATTACAACCGGCACTCCCGGTCCTTTGGCTTCAGGTACCAGGAATGTGATCAGGGGGCCGACAATTAATCCTGCAACCGTGGGAATCAGCACCCTGAGCCACCAGGGCGAATTCGTCACTTGGTCAATGAAAGTGGTTCCGGAAGGCCACAGGTAGTGTTGAAAGATTTCGATGAGAGTCCGGAAAAAGATTGCTCCAACGGCTGCCAGCAAGCCAATACTCAAAGAGAAGAAGAGAAAATAGAGGTCTTTCACCCGCGGTCGCATCACATTGGCCTCAGGACACTGGATGCCCATAGAGGTAGATCTGTGATCTGTTGAAAGCTAAATTATGCAGCAGTGGTTGTCCTTTGCTAAGTCTTAAGCCAGAAAGCACATAACCACAAGCTTAACCCGTCCCGGACTTATGAAGCTCTACATATCATACTTTGCTGTAAAAACAGGCAACTTTTCATCTACCTCACCATTTTGTCGTACACTTTCCTTGGCTGATCCTGTGGAGTAAAGGATGTCATCTCCACATTGCCCAGTAGCATTGGGTCTGGCAAGGCTGAGGTTTCAGCGAATTTTGGCCCCGAAAATTTGAATGCAGAGCCATATTTAATCCTCTTTTTTACACTTTCCTGTACCATTTCAACAAGCTATCTTGACCCCATCACAATTTGACCAGATATTGACAGAAATGGCATGGGTGAAATACCTTAATCCGAAATAATCAAGCTTTATCCTCTATACTTCGTCGCTGTCGGCTACCTGTTGATAAAGGGGTGGGGGGAGAGAGTCAGAAAAAGACCAACTAGAATTACAGAAATCTTGTGCAGGAGGGTGGTGTGGCACGTTTCGAGGGAAAAGTAGCCTTGGTTACAGGAGCGGGCTCTGGTATCGGTAAGGCTATTTCACTGGCCTTTGCTAATGAAGGTTCACGAGTGGTAGTGGCAGATGTAGACCTTACCACTGGTGAGGAGACGGCGCATGCGATTACAAAGATTGGCGCTGAGGCAATCTTTGTGAAGGCTGACGTTGGCAAGGGAGAACAGGTGAAAGCCATGGTCCGTAAGGCCGTGGCCGCCTATGGCCACCTTGATTGTGCTTGTAACAATGCCGGTATCGCCGGAGCCATGGCGCGGGTCGCCGACTGCACTGAAGAGAACTGGGATCGAACCATAGGGATAAATCTCAAAGGCGTATGGTTGTGCATGAAGTACGAGATTCTTCAAATGCTAAACCAAGGGCATGGGGTAATAGTCAACACCTCTTCTGCGGCAGGATTGGTGGGGCTGCAAGGCTGGTCCCCTTACGTGGCCAGCAAACATGGTGTAATTGGGCTGACCAGATCGGCGGCCCTGGAATACGCCCAGGCCAACATCCGAGTTAACGCCGTGTGTCCCAGCATAATCAAAACGGGGATGGCAGAATGTTTCACTGGGGGGGATCAGCGAGTGGAAGCGTACATCCTGGGACAGCAGGCCTTGCGCCGTATGGGAACACCAGAGGAAGTGGCTGCAGCGGTAGTCTGGCTTTGTTCAGAAGAAGCATCTTTCGTTACCGGACACGCCCTGGCCGTTGACGGTGGTCTCTTGGCTCATTGAGAGAAAAGTGTTTGAATTCTGGATGGCAATCTTTTGTTACCCTCTGCACTACGCGCTTTGCTTCCCTCTCCCCTCCACCGACTCTTTGCGGAAGCCTAAAGAAACAAAGGTGTTGAAAGCCAACTCCGGTGGAAAAAGAGCCACTCGATCACCTTCGCCGATTGGGGTATCCAAGGTGGCGCCTCGGCCATTCACCATGATCATTTTGACTCTTTCTGAGGACAGGCCGAGGCGAGGTAGCAGGTCTTGAACCTTCGATCCGGAGCTTAGCTCTAATTCGAATTCTTGGCACTCCTTGCGCGCTTCCTTTCGCAAATCTCCGCCTAGAAGAACGGTTATTCGAATGGTTGCATCCATAGGTGAGAACAATCCTCAAACTTTAGGCAATCCCGCCCGCCGTTGCTAGCCTGAGGCTGATTTGAGTGAGGCGGGCGGGTATTCGCTATTCAATTAACAAAGGGAGCCGAGAGGGCCCCCTTATTACGATTCAATTATGGTTCGTCCTAGAAGTCGAGCACTTTGTCCAGTTCTTCATCCGTTACATCAAAGACCACATTATGTGGAGCCAGGGGCTCTTTTCTGAAAAATTCAGGCAATCGGTCGTCAAGGGGTGTGAAACCAGCAGCCTTGTTAAATGCCAATTCCGTTTTCAGTATTTGCTTGCCGTATTCCATTACGTCGTCCAGGGTCATGTTCAGACCATATTGAGCGTTCAGCATTTTTGGAATGGCCTCCAGGCCGCTGGCAATATCTAATGCGGCAAAGGCAATGAATACGCACAGCCCTGCGGCGTCTACGCCTGCGGTAGCGATCTGGAGATTTCTGGAAAGATCAGCCTGCCCCTCGGGTTTGAGCGGATCTAAGAATCCACCCACCTTCAGTATATTGGTGGCCACGGCGTATCCAGCTGTGTGGTCCGCACCCATGGGGGTGGTGGCATAGGTTACCCCTACTCCTTTGACAGCCCGTGGGTCGTAAGCCGGAAGAGACTGGCGTTTTACTACTGGAACGTGCGACACTCCAAAAGCCTGGCCGGTGACTGCAGTGCCGTTTCCCAGTATGCGCCCTAGAGGGGTGCCCTTACCGATCTCGTGAATGAGTTCTATGGCACCGGCAGCATCGCCAAAAGTTTTTACCCCGGCATGCATTGCCACAGCAACTGCACAGCCTGTTTCGATGGTGTCCAGGCCATAATCATCGCACAATCTGTCAATCTGCGCTATTGCATCCAGATCGTCGATGCCGCAGTTGGCTCCATTGGCCCAGATGGTTTCGTACTCCAGGGCGGAGGTTACGTACTTCTTGTCCTTGTCAACATACTCATTTGAACACTGAATGATACAGGTGGAGCAGCCCGAGTGCGTTGGGTTTCCACCACGCTTCTCGATAAGGTCGTGCATGGTCTCGCCACTGATTTTCTGTGCTCCTTCGAAGCGGCCCTCAGTGAAATTCCGGGTGGGCAGACCCCCGGCCTCGTTGAGGATGCTGGTGAGCACATTGGTTCCGTAGACGGCCAACCCTCCCCCCGGCTTGGTTACTGGGTGTTCCCGGAGTGCATCCCTGAAAACGGCAGCAGCCTCCTTGAAGGCCTCTTTATCGTTGTAGGTGACACCGGGAGCCTCCTTGTCGTCCACCACAATGGCCTTAACACCCTTGGAGCCCATGACCGCACCCATGCCTCCCCGGCCGGCATGGCGGGAGGGTGTTCCATTGGTGCTGGTCACTGCAACAGAGGCTGCTGAAAATTTCATTTCTCCCGCTGGTCCAATTGAAACGATCCCGACTTTTTTGCCGTACTTGTCCTGTAGTTTGGCGGCGAGGTCATAATTTTTCAGTCCTTTGAATTCGTCTGTGGGCAGCAGTTGAGCGCCATCTTTGTTAACCAGCAAATAGAACAGCTTGCCTTCTGGGGCCTGTCCCTCGAGCACCACACCGGCAATCTGCAACTTGCCAAGCTTTATGGCCACATTGCCCCCCACATTGCTTTCTTTTATTCCCCCGGTTAGGGGGCTCTTGCCGCCAATGGAGAGGCGTCCCGAGTTCGGGCATGTAGTGCCGGCCAGAAGACCTGGAGCTACCACTAATTTATTACTGGCTTCCAGAGGATGACATAGTGGTGGAACTTCTCGAGCCACTATGGTTGAGGTAAGGCCTCTGCCTCCAAGTAGAGAGTATTCCTGGGCAAGATCCTGAATCTGGACTTTTCCCTCGGTCATGTTGACACGGATTAATTTTTTCATGGCAATATCCCCCTTAATGCTTGTCTGGGTTGGCTATTACTCGCGGATACCTGGTTAATTGGATAGAGTTTGCGAGAAACCACTTGTTATTTTATGGACGAACGAATTGCAGACTGTCAAGAAAAACCTGAGCGTTTCAACAGCAATTCGTTACCGGTATGACTGGCATGGAGCAGGGAGCTAAAATGTTCCTCGGACTCCCAGCCTTCAGGCGGTTTCCTAGTTTTTAGATTCGAAATGTGATTGTTACTCTATTCCCTCTCAAAGATGATCTTGTTAATCTCTAAGAATAATCGCGGTTCTTAAAAACAATATATCAATATGCTCGGTAATGGTGCAAGAGGGATATATTCTTATTGCGTCCAGAAGCTGTTATACTTTTTAAAGTGAAAGGTGGATGGTTAGAGTTGCTATCTGACCAAGAGGACGGACAATGAAGTTGGAAATACAGCTTTTTGCAAGTCTGCGAAAATTTATGCCCAAGGCGGAGAAGGTTGAACTGGATGACAACTGTACAGTACTTGATCTACTGAAGAAGATCGGTATCAATTCCTCTGAGGTAGCCATCATTCTTGTCAATGGTCGACATGTAGAACTCGATCAAACATTACATGGGTACGAAAGGGTTGCAATTTTCCCACCCATCGCGGGAGGATAACTTGACCGAGATCAGCGGTGGAGAAGGGTACCTATCCCAAGTTCGGCAAGCGGTCGGACCAAGCTAAGCTCAGAGGCCAAAGGTATGAGGCCCAGGGCGCAAGGGAAAAAGTGTTTAGAAAACAGACAGGGGCGCCGAGTATGGCGAGGGCAAACCGCTAATGAGTTGGAACCGACTGCCTATTGATTGAACAGTTTTGGTGGTCGGTCAAGAGAAAAAGCCGCTTAGGTAAAAAATGAGCGGCTTTCTTATTCAATGATGGTCGGGACGAGAGGATTTGAACCTCCGACCCCCTGAACCCCATTCAGGTGCGCTAGCCAGACTGCGCTACGTCCCGACAGAGGGTGATGTAACACCATTAGAGCGCTCTGTCAAGGACAGAGCGCTCAGCGAGACGGGAAATCGGGTGTAATAAATTTTACTCGTCTCGCCTGCCTTATGCGGTTTTCATTGATTCTAATTTATTTTTGAAATACTCGATGGTTTGGCTAAGGCCGGTTTTAAAGTTGATTTCAGGTTCCCAATTGAGTTCAGCTTTGGCAAGAGCAATGTCAGGACAACGTCTAACCGGGTCATCAGGGGGCAGGGGCTGGTATTCGATGCCGGCAGTTGAGCCGGTGGCTTTGATGATGCTCTCTGCAAGTTCGGAAATGCTTATTTCTTGAGGATTACCAAGATTGACCGGCCCAGTGAAGGCTTCCTGCTCCATCATTGCTATCATGCCCTTGACCATGTCGCTCACATAGCAAAAGGAACGGGTATGACTGCCGTCACCATAGATAGTGAGCGACTTTCCTCGCAGTGCCTGGGTTATGAAATTGCTCATCACGCGACCGTCGTTCAGGGCCATCCGCGGCCCATAGGTGTTGAAAATGCGAACAATACGGATGTCAACTTGATTCTGGCGGTGATAGTCCATCATCAGGGTCTCAGCCACCCGCTTGCCTTCGTCATAGCAGCTGCGCAGGCCAATGCAGTTAACGTTTCCCCAGTAGGTTTCCGGCTGGGGGTGCAGAGTAGGATCGCCATAGACCTCTGAGGTAGAAGCCTGGAGGATGCGGGCTTTGACCCTTTTGGCCAGGCCCAGCATGTTAAGGGTTCCCATGACACTGGTTTTCACGGTCTTCACGGGGTTGTATTGATAGTGAACCGGCGAAGCAGGGCAGGCGAGGTTGTAGATCTGGTCAACCTCGAGGAGAACGGGGTTGACCAGATCGTGGCGAATGAGTTCAAAACGGTAGTCACTGAACAAATGTTTGATGTTATCTTTGTTGCCGGTGAAAAAGTTGTCGAGGCATACCACCTCATTCCCTTTCTCCAGCAATCGCTCACACAAGTGGCTACCAATAAAGCCGGCCCCGCCTGTTACCAGAACACGTTTTGACATACTATCCTCCGGATTGGCATGGAGCATGGCGCTCGAATATTTTGAATTGCGAATTGCGAATTTGGAATTTTGAGCTTGGAATTTCGAAGTTTTAACTCTATGCGCTATGCTCTATGCCTTTTGCCATCCTTTGACAAGCAATTGTTATGCCCGATAGGACTTATAAACTTTGGTAAATATACTTAGAACTTTTGATTCTGGTGCCAGTTCCAGGCGGTGGAAATAATTTCATCCAGAGAATAGCGAGGACTCCAGTTGAGCATTTCCCTGGCCTTATCCCCTGAAGCCACAAGTTCCGGAGGGTCTCCAGCCCGTGGCCCTACCTCTTTGTGTGGGATGGTACGCTGACAAATCTGCTGGCAATGTTCAAATACTTCTCGTACGGAGTAGCCTTTGCCGGTGCCCAGATTGAGAGAGATGCTGCGGCCCCCTGAAAGAAGATAATTGAGGGCTGAAACATGGGCCTCCGCCAGATCGCACACATGGATGTAATCACGAATGCAGGTACCGTCTGAGGTGGGATAATCGGTGCCAAAAATTTCTATCTCAGGTCGTCGGCCTAGGGCTGCCTGTAAAACCAGGGGGATCAAATGGGTTTCGGGGTCGTGCGACTCACCGATAAGCCCTTTGGGGTCAGCGCCGGCTGCATTGAAATAACGCAAGGAGACATGTTTTATACCGTGGGCAGCTTCGTAAGAGGAAAGGATCTCCTCAAAGAAGTGCTTGGTGAGGCCGTAGGGATTTATTGGGTTTTTGGCATGGGTTTCGGGAATGGGAATCTCGGAGGGGTCGCCGTAAACCGCGCAGGAGGAAGAAAAAATGATCTTGTCCACCCCGGTCTCTAGCATGGCGTTGAGAAGATTGAGGCCATTTACCAAATTGTTACTGAAGTATTTTTCGGGCACCTCCATGGATTCGCCTACATAGCAGAAAGCGGCAAAGTGAATAACCGCTTCAATTGGAAAACTCTTGAACAAGCGGTCCAGGGCTGTATTATCGGCCAGGTCAGCCTGAACGAAATGTCCTTCCAGGACTGCCTCACGGTGACCGTAGCAAAGGTTGTCCAGAGTTACGGACTCGTGGCCCCCATCCGCAAGGCTGAGAAGGGTATGACTGCCGATGTAACCAGCACCACCCGTGACCAGAATCATTGACAAAATCCCTAATGACGACCGTAAGCCCAAATGACATAGTGTCGGCGAAGCCAAATGACTGGGCGCAGCACACTGCGCCCCATGGAGGGCTTATTCCACATTAGACGCTGAGTGTCAAGAGTTGGCGGCTGCAAAGTAATCTAAATTTCAGAAAATATCCTTGAAGGGTCCAATTGCTTTCGCTATAGTTGCGGCACAGTTCTTGTAAGAGGAGGCACTGACATGGCCTTAGCAGCAAAAATACTGGATGCCATAGAGCGCTCGTCCTGGATCCGCAAAATGTTCGAAGAGGGAGCCCGTCTCAAGAGTATTCACGGTCCTGATAAGATTTACGATTTTAGCCTAGGGAATCCAGACTTGGAACCGCCAGAGCAGTTTCATCAGGTGCTTGGTTCAATTATTGCCGAGTCACTCCCTGGTGCCCATGCCTATATGCCCAATGCCGGCTATGTGGAAACTCGCGCTGCCATCGCTGACTATGTGAGCCGTGAGCAGGGAGTTAGGGTCAGCAGCGAGCATGTGATCATGACTTGCGGAGCTGCTGGGGCTCTGAACTGCATTTTCAAAGCCCTTCTCGATCCGGGTGAGGAGGTAATAGTTTCGGCGCCATATTTTGTGGAATACGGTTTTTATGCGGACAATCACGGCGGCCAGCTACGAGTGGTGCCATCTAGGGAAGACTTCACCCTTGATCTGGCGGCCATTGAAAGGGCAATCAGCTCAAAAACGAAGGTGATTTTGATAAATTCTCCCAACAATCCCTCGGGACAAGTTTATGATCGCACCTCTCTGGAACACCTCGGCGACCTGTTGGCAAGCAATAGTAAGAAGTTAGGTAAAACACTCTATCTGGTTTCGGATGAACCCTACCGGAAAATTGTCTACGATGGTTTCGAGGTGCCCAGTATTTTCGAGGCCTATACCAATAGTATCGTGGCCACCTCCTATTCTAAGGATGTTTCTCTGCCGGGTGAGCGTCTCGGCTATTTAGCAGTTCACCCGGAGGCGGATGGGGTGCAAGCTTTGCTCGGCGGCTTTGTCTTGGCCAACCGGATTCTTGGCTTCGTCAATGCTCCCGCCTTGATGCAGCGGGTGGTTACTCGTCTTCAGGGCGCCTGTGTTGATGTGGGAATTTATAAGGCTCGCAGAGACCTTTTTTACCAGGGGTTAGTCGATGCCGGCTATGAAGTAATCAAACCCCGGGGAGCTTTCTATCTCTTTCCCAAAAGTCCCATTGCCGACGACGTCTCCTTTGTCCGCTTACTTCAGGAAGAGAATATCTTGGTTGTACCGGGCAGCGGCTTCGGATCTCCCGGATATTTCAGGATTGCCTATTGTGTTGGAGAAAAAACAATAGAGACTGCCATGCCAGGGTTTGCCAGGACACTGAAAAAAGCGCTAGGGCATGGGGCATAGAGCATAGAGTAAGGACGTCAGAGGTCAGAGATCGGACGATCAGAGGACAGAAGACAGAGTTTGGATTTCGGATTGATTACTTGAACGATTGAGCAAATTTGCCCTCTAAGGCGTAGCGGGGTAAAATAAAAATTTATAGATTTTAATCTGAGAAACAATTGTGGAACCAAGTTACCTCAAAACTCACAAAGACGGTGTCCTTGAAAAACGAATCGAGGCCGCCCTTGCCATTCTCGAAAACTGCCGTCTCTGTCCCAGGCATTGCGGGGTAAATCGGCTGGAGGGTGAACTGGGCGTCTGCCGAGCTGGCCGTGAGGCGGTGGTATCGAGCTACAGCCCCCATTTTGGCGAGGAGGATCCCCTGGTTGGCCAGCAAGGATCCGGCACAATATTCATGACCCATTGCAATTTGCGCTGTGTATTTTGCCAGAACTACGAAATCAGCCATTTGTCTGAAGGGGTTAAAGTTAGCTCAAGCGACTTGGCTCAAATGATGCTTACTTTGCAGCGGCGAGGCTGTCACAACATAAATTTTGTTACTCCCACCCACATGGTGCCCCAGATTCTCGAGGCCCTCCCAGAGGCCATTGAAGGGGGGTTAAAAGTACCACTGGTTTATAATTGTGGAGGCTATGAAGAGGTGGATACCCTGCGGCTCTTGAATGGGATTTTTGATATTTACATGCCGGATTTCAAATTCTGGGACTCCGAAGTGGCAACCCGCTTCTGTTCTGCCCCTGATTATCCTGAAAAGGCCTGTTCTGCCATAAAGGAGATGCACCAACAGGTGGGAGATCTTACCCTCAATGAGGAGGGAATTGCCCAGCGTGGTCTACTTGTTCGGCACTTGGTGATGCCCGAAGGGCTCGCTGGTAGCCGGGAGATCATGCGCTTTCTCGCTAAGGAAGTTTCCAAGGACACCTATGTGAATGTGATGAGCCAGTATCGCCCCTGCGGGGAGGCCCATAAGTTCCCGGAGTTGAGAAGGGCCATTACTACAGAGGAGTATCGTGAGGCGGTAAGCATGGCTCAGGAAGAGGGGATCCATCGTCTGGATGAGCGAAAGTTGATCCGGCTATTTAAATGGCTATAGGGGCTGCGCCAGAACAAGCGACGGTGAGAAGAATTTAATTTCGCTAGCCTGTAGAGATTGCGGGACGATAATAATTATGGATCTGACAAAACGAATTTTTGTCATAGGGGACATACACGGTTGTCTAAACAAACTTGATCTTCTGTGGAAAAAAATCACCCCGCGCCCGGGTGTGGACCAGGTTGTGTTCCTTGGCGATTATATCGATAGGGGTGAGGACTCGAGCGGGGTAGTGGACTATCTTTTGCAACTCAGGCAAACCTATCCGGAGACTATTTTCTTGATGGGGAATCACGAAAAAATGTTCATTGACTTCCTCTCAGGAGTTGAGCGAGCTCTATTCATTTATAATGGCGGGGAGTCCACTCTCAAGAGCTATCTGGTTCGAATGGAGAATTTTTGGGACAACCGGCCAGGGGTACTGGATGAGGAAACCTTAAATCTGCTGGTACCTGAGAACCACCGCGCCTTTCTAAAAGAACTGCAACCTTTCTACGAAACCGATGATTACATCATGGTCCATGCCGGGCTGAGACATGGTGTGCCCCTAGAGAGTCAGAGCCTCGACGATCTGGTCTGGATCCGGGAAGAATTCATCTACTCGGAAGAGGATTTTGGCAAGCGGGTTATCTTCGGTCATACCCCTTTTGTACGCCCTTTGGTGCTGCCCAATAAAATTGGCATAGATACCGGGGCAGTTTACGGCAACAGCCTTACCTGTTTAATCTTGCCCGATCTTGAGTTTATCAGCGTCTAAACCCAGAGAGCTAAACGCTCTCTGCAGCGAGACGGGAGGTCGGGCGAGACGAGATTCGGGTAAGAAGCCTAGGTGAAGATTGTAAAGTATTTTCCCGGCTCGCTCGTCTCGTACTTCATTAAAGTTTACCGTTTACTGCTTACTGTTCTCTTGTTACCGGCTACTCGCCAAGGGTGCGCACTTTGATGGGCTCGGTTTTCTCGCTCTCCAGTCCGTCTTTGTCTATGGCTGTTACACTTATGCTGTACTCATCGTCGGGTTTTAAAGTATCTGTGGTAAACTCTACCTTGTCGGTGCTGCCGATTTCTTTGTCCATAAAAAAGGAGCGCAGGTAAATTTTGTAATTGACGATGTCCGGTTCCGGGTTCGGTTTCCACTTGAGCTCGAATCCATTGGCAAGGGGCTTCACTTCAAGGCCGATGGGCGATTTTGGCAAGGGTTTGGTTGTGGCTTCCACGGTATTAGAAAGGTCGCTAAGCAGTTTGTCCTCATCCTCCACTTGCAACCTGTAGATGTAACTGGTGCCGTGGTTGAGTTTGACATCTTCATGAGTAGTTGTGTCTGGGGGCAACTTTTCTACTTCTTTAAATTTGTCTCCACTCCCCTTGCGGTATAAGTGATAATACTTAATGTCTGCTTCGGGATTGGGATTCCAGGCAAGAACCACCTTACCAGGCAACCCTCCCTGAGCGCTGAAACCAGTCGGAGCTCTAGGTCTTGGCTTGGTGATTGCTGAGGCTATTGAGCATGGATCACTGTTTACGTCTACTTTGTTATAGGAGGTAATCATGTAATAGTAAGTTGCGTTGTCGTCCAACGGACGGTGGCGGTCTCCTTTGTCGACAAAAGTGGTTTTTCCCCTACCTCTGACTTTGCCTATCTGTTTGAATTCACCCGACTCGGTGTTGTTCCAGAAGATGTAGTAACCCTCTACTTCCTCTTCAGGGCGCATCTTCCAGGAGAGTTTCACCTCCTTGACCAGACCGCTTTGGGCGGCCAAGCCTTCCGGAGTGGGAGGTTTACCCCGGGTGGTGGTGGAGGCAATTTCCGACAGGCCGGTTTCCCTCCCCTCAGCGTCGTAAACGGTCATCCTGTAGTAGTAAGTTTTGGCATCGCCAAGGTTCTGCTCATCGAAATATGAATCTTTATTGCGGCCGTCGACCTCGCCAATCCGCTCGAAGGTGCCGTCCGGAGAACTATTTCTGTAGAGGCGATAGCCTTTGACTTCTGAAGAAGGTGTGGGATGCCACTGGAGGTGAACCTCTCTTATCATGTCCCCAACTGCCTGGAGACCAGTGGGTCTGCCAACAGTTGAGCCCTCTAGAGTACTGGAGAAATCGCTTTCTATCCCCTTGTTGTTAAAGGCGGTGAGGCGATAGTAGTATTTTTCTCCATCAGCGAGTCCTGAGTCTTCGTATTCAAACTGCTTGAGTCTTTGCTCACTCACCTTTTCGCTTTCAGGGGTTACAGAGGCAACCCACACATATTCGCCCTGCGGTTCGGTAGCCCGGTAGAGTTTGAATCCCTTAACCTCTGTGCCCTCATCGCCCTGCTGGGGATTCGTGGTCCAGCGGATTCTGACGCCGGCTATAAGGGCGGTGGCATCGAGGATAATCGGGCTAAATGGACTCGGCGCTGTCTCAGCAGCTATGACAGTTGATGCCGGACTTTCTTTGCCTTCCTGGTTGAAAGCCTGAACTTTGTAATAATAGGTTCGGTTATTTTCCAAATCAGTGTCACTTAAGGTGTTTTTCGTAACACTCGCAACTTTGGAAAAGGGTCCCATTGGTGTGGTTCCCCTGAACACTTTGTAACCACGAAGGTTAGACTCCTTATTTGGCTGCCAAGTGAGAACGACCTTTTGAGAACCTCCGCGGGCCTGCAGCCCTGTGGGTTGAGTGGGATAGGGGGCAATTTCCTCCTTTTGAACCATGAGCGGGGATGGCTGGTATTGCCCGGCTATTTGGACGATCTCTCCGGTGATCTCTTCGACTTTTTGCCGCAGGGCAACAAAACCGAAAACTTGTTCCTTGCGGTGGAGCAAGGTGTCACCCCGAGATACCTCCACAAACTTCACCTCGAACTCAATGGCGCTACCCACCTTTTTTACGTTGCCGAAGATAATTCCATCCAAACCCAGGCGGGTGCCTACTGTCTGCACCACATCCACATCTTCGCTCTGCTGCATCCCTGCACGTCGCAAGCTGTCTTCCAGTTCTTTCCGGCTCATCAACTCTAACACTTGATGCTGATCCAGCAAGGTCATGAAAAGGTTGGAGATGGTGGCATCGTAGCCGGCTGCGCCCAGGTTGAGAATGTTGAAGGTGAATACCGCTACTCTGATACGTCTCTCAGTCTGGGCATAATGAGGTTTTGCCATGTCCTCCTGGGGACTGACCACGGTTGCTGACTGGAGTTGAGAATGGGTAGGCGGCAGAATTTTTGCCTTGGCAGTTGAACAAATAAAGCAGATAGCTAAGGTAGCGAGAAAAAAGACAACACCTTTTCCTCGCGGGCGCAAAGACTCCATGAAACACTACTCCAAAAACAATTAAGTCTATTCCTCAAGGGACGGTCTCGCTACATCAATTCATGAAACGTCCTGGCTAGTAATCAGAGTTCACTGATTAGTTGGTCGACTACCTCCATGGACTTCTTGCTGATAGGGCTTTCGATACCCTTTGTGCGCTCATCGTAGATGGCGTCAACATACTTCTCGATGGCATCTTCGTATCGGCGGCGTTGCCGCAGAACCTCAGCCTCATCGAAATAAGTGGTCTGGAGACTCTGAAATGGTTTCAACACCACCAAGGCAAGATCACGAACCACTTCGGCAGTCACCTTCTCCAGCAGTTCGCTTTCGGTAGGCAACTCCAGTGGGTTATAAGGGATGTTGGCTTCAGCTATACCGTCATTCCACTCGTCAGTTACCTCCAGGTTACGCTTGATAGTATCCGTTGCTATGATTTCCCCTTTTTTGGCATCGATGATTTTGTAGTAGACATGCACAGCAGCACGCATTTTGTTGCGGCCGACCGTATAGTTTTCATAGCGGTATTCGGGGACCTGCACCACAGCCGGGGGAGCTTCTTTTAGTTGCTCAGAACTGGGATTGGGATGAGTGGCCTTCCAGTTGAGAAACTCGGGGTTATCCTGGACCTTGGTGCCAACCTGAATCTTGGCTACCTTACTGGCCTTGGTCTCATCCTTTTCGGTTTTGTAGAGGAGAACATTGCCCATAATAAATATGTCAATCCCGGTCATGCGTCCCACTTTTCGCGCCGCTTCCATGTCACCGACGATACCCGCCTGCTCTAAATTCATCTCCTTGAGGATCGACTGAAGATCCTGGCGCTCTAGGATACGAATGTCACCACTGGAATTGTTGAACAGGTAGGTAATAAGATTTGAAGAGGCATTGGTCCCGGCATCAGGATTATAGGATGGACTGGAAAAATCAAATACAGCAATAGCCCGTCTCAGCCGCTTTTTGATTGCGTCCTCCGTTTCCTGGATCTTGTAGAAAAGCTCAGGGTATTCAGGATTGATCTCGTTTAACTGCCAGTACCAGGCCAGGGCGTTACCCAGTTTACCCTGTTCTATGAATTTAGAGGATCTTTGTAGGACCTTTGTTGTGTAGCTTTCCACCGCTTCTTTGAAAAAGAAGCTGTTGCGCAACGAAGGTGAATAGGTAAGGGCCTTTTGGTACTCCTTATTGGCTAGGTAGAGGTGATTTTCCTTGACACGCTGGTTAGCCAGACCGAAATAATGTCTGCCCGCTTCCAGTTTGGCCTTGACGAGTAGGCTGCGGATATTGGCATCTCCAGGGGCGTAGGATAAAGCGGTTTCATAAAAACCTACTGCCCGGTCCCATTCTTTAGCACTCGTCATCTCAGCCGCACGGCTGAGGAAATATTCGGGGTTGTCATTCTTTTTAACCTGCTCCACCAGCATTCCGGTATTTTTGTAGGAGGGATCGATTGTCATGACTTTGCCAAAAGAGTCCAGTGCCCCTTTCCAGTCCTCGCGCTGAACTGCAGCAATACCTTCTTTATAATATTCATCAGTGCCAGCAGCCACAGCAATAGCCAGCTTATCTTCGGTGTCTTCATAATTGGGATAAATATCGTTAACCTTGCTGAAACTTATAAATGCCTCGAACCATTGTTCTTTATAGAGAGCTTTTACTCCCTCCTGGTAAGATGTTTTAGCCTCTTCAGTCAATTCTTTTTTCTTGGCTTCGAGTTGCTTGTGAAGGGAGATAATTTTTTCGTCTTCTGGATCGAGTTCCACGGCTTTGTTCAAGCTTGCCAAGGTTCTTATTACTGCTTGATAGTCTCTTACAGCAGCTCCAGTCCATGTGCTGACAGCCCTTTGGTAATATTTCTTGGCTGCTTCGTGCTGGGCTTTCTTCAGGGCCTCCTGATAGGTCTCGTTTTGGGGCTCTTGGGCCAGAGCATCTTTGTAAAAGGCCAAGGCTCCTTCCCAGTTACCCATCTGGCTCAACTCTTCTCCCTGTTGGTAGCTGGTTTTTCCGGGGGCACAGGTGCTCACAAACACAAGTACTGTTAGCAATAGTAGGTATCGCAGCCATTTTTTATGCATAGATAGCCTCCCTGATTTGCACCAGCCCCAAATTTGCAGCCTTCTAAGGGCAGGAATCAGCGGTTTGCCGGGGTGATAATTACCTGAAGCTGGTTATGTGTTGATTCTTTGATGTCGAACTTATATTTGCCGAATGTTCTGGTGGTGAGGTCCGCCGCCAGTGATTGAGTGCTGCCGGTGAGTTCTACCTCCAAGTCAGCTGTGCCCATGGTGTAATTTCGCTGGTAGATTTCCTTAATTCCTCTGACGTTGTCAGAAATAAGCTGAATGACTTCCTGGAGCTGAGCGTACCCTTGCAAGCCGTAGATAGTGAGATTGACATTGGCAATGTTGTAAACTTGTTCTTGAAAGATCTCGATCATCCTATCTATCATATCGTTAGCAAGATACTCGCTGGCCTCTGCTATGGCCATCTGCTTGCCAGTAAGACTGTTTACGTGTGGTTTAGCTGCTTGGCGTGTCTCAGATACTTTGACCTCGCCGGTGTCAGCCCGAACCAGCTTAGCACTTATGACAGCCTGATTGCTGTTGATTCTGATGTCACCGATGGTCACCTCACTGGTGGTAGCCTGAGCTGTGCCAATGAGAAGCATTTCAGCCCCGTATTTGTCACCTATTACCGCGGCAACTCTCTGGTCTCCTGCCAGCAGTCCCCTGACACCTTCTCTGCCCAAGTTGCGGCGGACAACGTCTGCATCCACTAGCTTAAAGCCGCGCTCAAGAAGCACTTTTGACACCGCATCCTCGGCTAACCTTCCAATGTTGACATCCTGAGACAGAGTCTCTTCAAAAAGCACCATAACCCGAGGTTTTCTGACCTGGTGCATGAGGATATTGAGAGCGCGGAGGTCATTTTTCAGATCGCCGCTAGCCACAGTGGCTTGTATGGTGACCCTGTAGAGTCCCTCCTCTGCCTTTTCGCTAAGCACCTCATAGGACTGAACGTACCCTTTTGATTGCGAATAAATCTTGTCTGAAAGAAGCTGGTAGTTCTCAACTAAGGTCTCATTTTCAATGAGACTGCCAGTGGCCTGCTCCACGGCATTGCGGAGGGCGTCTTCAATGGCTTTATCTCGGGAAATGTCAAGATTACCCTGAACGATGGCTGCCACTCCCTGGCTCTCTATGGTACTACTCTGGCTGAGTACGTTCTGGGGAAGCAGGCTGAGCAGAAAAACTAGTAGCAAGATCCGATAAGAGCAACGCATAATTTTTATCCACGTAGTTAAGGTGTCCTCAAACTGGTTTGTCCTAAGCAATTAGGAAGGAAGGAATACCTTCTCGAACGATGAGTCGGGAAGTATAAGCTTATCTAAGGATTCAAAATGTTTAGTGAATGATAGCAAATCAATTTCTCACCTGTCAATGACAAAAAGCTTAAAGCCAATGGAGGGGAGCAATTTGCTAGGACCATACAACAGCTTGATTTCAGATGATATTTCCTTGTCAACCATGCCTAGGGACCTATCTGGGGTAGCATGTTTTCAAGTTGACATAGTCCGGCTAGAGCGATAGAAGGAAAATAGCTTGGGTACACTGGTCGTTTGACAAATCTACTTCAAAAAAGGTATATAGCACCTGTATATCACCATATGGAGATACCAGGGAAAGAGGGCCTGGTCTAGATACCGGGCCTTTTGCCTGTTTTTATGCTAGTTTTTGACTTGGGCCTGGGTAAGTAAACCGGGCCAGGGAGACAGCGGAGGAGGATAGCATGAGAAAAACTGTTGCTTTTGCCATAATTGCATTAGTGTCGGCAATTCTCATGGTGCCTGCCATGGTCTGGGCTCAAGATGAGGTGGTTCAGCAGTTTAACAATGGCAGCATCAATTGGAGCAGTGGCCGGGTTACCGCAGTGGGAATTGGTGCCCCGCCAGCCCAACCAACCAACATGGCCCAGGCCAGGGCGATGGCCAGGCGTGCAGCCATTACCGTTGCTCGCCGAAATCTGCTGGAGATTACCCAGGGGGTTCAAGTTGACTCTATGACCCTGGTCAAGGATTTCGTGGTCAAGAGTGACATTGTCCGGACTTCAGTTCAAGGAGTAGTCCGGAATGCCCAGGTGGTGGACACTGCCTACATGAGTGACGGCTCTGTGGAAGTGACAATTGTGATGGACATGGGGGGCGAATTCGCTAGCGTCATCCTACCGCCACCGCCCGTGATGCCTGAAGGCATTCCAGGACCCATGCCGCCGGCAGGGGCTGAAGTACCCGCTCAGGTTTTCACTGGCTTGGTGATAGATGCTCGCGGACTGGGTACTCGTCCGGCCATGGCTCCAAAAATTCTGGATGAGAGCGGTAAGGAAATATATGGCTCTGCCATGGTTGATCGGGAGTATGCGGTGCAACAAGGCATGGTCGGTTATGCCAAAGATTTAAATGCGGCCCAAGGAAACAGCAGGGTTACGGACAGACCAATAATCGTTAAAGCCTTGCGGACCTCAGGGCCGGCCAAGTGCGATGTGGTAATTTCTAACAGTGATGCCGCCCAACTCGCGGCCGCCGCGGAAAACTTGAGCTTTCTGCAGAAATGCAGGGTAATGGTTGTGCTGGACTGAGGTGGGTTACAGACCGAGGAGACAGATTTCCCCTGGCCTGTTCCTGAGGGCCGAGCATAGAATTTCTCTAGGGAGGTAACTTGCAGCAACCTGCCATTTCATGGGTTGCGGGGAGGATATGGAGATGAAGAGCCATACCTATTGGAAATTGTGGACACTTACAGCCCTCCTGGTTTTTTCACTGGCATTATTTGTCGGTTGCGCCAAGAAAAGAGCGCCTGAGAGCGTAATGGACACCCCCCAACATCACACCAATAACGGCATGAGGTCTTTTGAAAAAGGGCAGTTGGACGAGGCTCAGCAAGAGTTCAAGATGGCTCTGGAGTTAGAGCCTAAATACGGCCCGGCCCATGTGGGCATGGGATTGGTCTACTCTGCCAGATATGTTCAGGTGCAAGATAAGAAAGAAAAAGAAAAGCTCCTTGACCAAGCCTTCGACAGCCTGAAGAGTGGCAAAAAATACGCCAAGGAAAAGGAGCAAAAGGTCTTTGCCCGGGTGGGTTATATTAGAGTCTACACCCTAACCAAACCAAAAGGTTGGCTTGCAGATGCCAAACAGAACTTTGATTATGCGGTTCTGGAGGATGACCAGGCTCCAGCACCCTACTACTTCATGGGTGAGGCCTATAAACAATCATACGAGTTTAGCAAAGCAGCTGATATGTATCGTAAGGTCCTCGATTTGGACACTGAGTATACGGCCGAGGCCAATCGAGCCTGGGAATTGGTGCAGAAAATTGAGCGGGCTAAACCGGGAACGACCATGGGTAAACAAATTGCCCTGGTTGAGCACATAACCCGCGCTGATGTGGCTGCACTCTTTGTAGAGGAACTCAAACTCGAGGAAGTCTACAAAAAGCTTAATGTCAAGACCTTCGACACTGAATTCAAGGCTCCCAAATCCGGCCTAGAAATGGAAACTGAAACTGTGGTGAAGTTGGCGCCTGCCACCGACATTGGTGACCATGTGCTCCGCCATGATATCAATACCGTAATGCGCATAGGTGTTCGGGGTCTGGAGCCTTACCCCAACCACACATTCCAACCTGACAAGCAGATCACCAGGGCCGAATATGCCATGATGATCGAAGACATTCTGGTCAAGGCTACCAGGGATGATGGCCTGGCCACACGCTTCTTTGGAAGTCAATCTCCCTTTCCCGACTTACGAAGCGACTTGCCCTACTTCAACGCGGTAATGGTTTGCACCAGTCGCAATATAATGACTGTGGCAGACAAACGGACCGGCGAGTTTCAGCCTATGGGGACCGTTTCAGGGGCTGATGCCCTACTAGCAATTAGGGAACTTAAGGAACAGCTCAGGGTGTTTTAACAAGCTGTTTCTTTAGCACAAAGGGCATAAGGGAATTGTCTGAGAGCGCATAACGCTTAGCGCATAGGGTAGAAAGGGAATCAACCACGAGTGGATTTGGTATGAACTATTCTCGACTGAAGGCGCTACCAGGCCTGCTCTTTTCCATGCTGCTGTTGGTGCTAATATTTTTTGGCTTGATCCCAGTAAGTGTGGCTCAGGAGCCCTTCGTTTTTCCTTTGGAGGGGGAACGAGCGCGGGTCACCTTCGTACAGGGGGAGGTGCGCCTTCAGGTTTCAGATGAAGGTCCGTGGACAGCTCTCACCCTCGGAGCTTTTGTGAAGGCTGGCGAGCGGATCATGACCATGAAGGGTGCACGGCTGGAACTCCAGCTTCCGGACAAAAGCATTATACGCTTCGATGAAGAAAGTGATTTCCATCTGGCCAAAGCTGAATACAATCCTGGCCAGTCTAAACGGGACGTTCGTGTTTCCCTCCTCCTCGGAAAAACTTGGGCGAACATTCAAAATGTTTTCGGCAGCAGCAAAGGCGTTCAGGTAGAGACAGAAAATGCAATAGTGGGCGTCCGTGGCACTGTCTTTCGCATGAATGTGGCCTTTGATAAGTCATCCATGATCAGAGTGTACCGTGGGAGCGTGGCGGTCAGTAAACCTCACCGGATTCCAGCCCCTGGTGAACCTGGCAGTGAGATACAACGGGTTCCTGGTCCAACCAGGGTGGCCGGACCTCACCGGGTGACCGTGGAAGAATGGATTCGCATTGTGGAGGCCATGCAGCAGATTACAGTAAGTGCTGATGGAATTCCTACAAAACCGCGGACCTTTACCATGGAGGAAGATTT
>JAJDNT010000329.1 GCA_022340515.1 Deltaproteobacteria bacterium | reverse complement strand
AAACTGCTTGAAGTTGACCGGAGTGCTTCAGACGAGCAAATTCGCAAGTCATACCGAAGGTTAGCCCTCAAGTACCACCCGGACCGCAACCCCGGTGATCCGCAAGCAGAGGAACACTTTAAGGAGATTGCTGAAGCCTATGGGGTCCTCATCGACCCTGTAAAGCGCTCAGAGTACGACCGATGGCTTGGAGCCGGACCGCAGGAGAGGGTTGCTGGCGGAGGATTCCGCTATTCTCAGGAGGAAATTTTTCAGGATCTTTTCAAGGATCCAACATTTAGCCGCGTTTTTCAAGATCTTTTCCGAGAGTTTGAAAAAGCTGGCTTCCGCTTCGATCAAGGCTTTTTTAATCAGACCTTTTTTGGTGGCCGGGGGGTCTTCTTTGGTGGCATCTTCCTCTGGGGTCCATTTGGTTTTCGTCAAATGAAAATTGGCAGACCTCAACAGCGCCAAAAGGTTGAGCGGCCCCAGGCCTTGCAAATCCAGCCTTCTGGATTTTTAAAAAAGTTGGGCAAGAAAATTGCCAACTTTCTGCTAGGAAGCCAGAAAGCACTGCCAGGAGGAAAACAAGATTTTACCCTCGGACCTCAGGATCTCACTTATAATCTTTCCGTTACCAGTAACGAGGCCGAAGTGGGTACCTGGGTAACAATAGCTATCGATCGGGGACTGGGACAGGAAAAGTTGAAGGTAAGAATACCTCCAGGAACTCGATCTGGGACCCGATTGCGCCTCAAAGGAAAAGGAAAAAGAAGGGGCAATGGTAGCGGCCACCTCTACCTCACGGTTAATCTGGATTAGCAGGCTGCTAGAGTGGAAAAACAGCAGTCATTTGTTGTTTATAGAACATTCCCCTCCGATTTTGGATCTTGAATTGTAGATTGCGGATTTATGGATCAACTAAACCAACCATGAAACCTTTTATTTTGACTTAATCTGCCAATCCCTCCAGCAGACTTGGCACAGGATGTGCTTACCTTCTCTGAGATGAAAACCCACCGAGAAGATGGTAATACTAGCGAGGGTTGTGCCCCTGTGGAGAAGTCCAACGTTGTTTTGATCGCTGAAGACGACAACGAAATCAGAGAGTTGGTTTGCACTCAGCTCGAACTAGACGGGTTCACCGTAGTCTGTGTTACCAACGGCGACCAGGCGGTTACTGAGAGTCGTAGTCTGAGACCTGATGTCATTGTCATGGATCTGATGATGCCGAAGATGAATGGCATCGAGGCCATAAAAACTCTGAAAAAAGATGATACTACTCGCCATATTCCTATCATAGTGGGGACAGTGGTCGAAGAAAAAGAGGACATTGTTAAAAGCTTCGAAGCAGGTGCAATATCTTACATTTCAAAACCTTACTACATGCCGGAGTTGAAGGCGAGGATAAACTCCGTGCTTGAATCAAAGAAGCTTTATGATAGCTTGATGCAGTCAGAAGAAAAATACCGCCTCTTGGTTGAAAATTCCAATGAGGCCATTCTAGTCATTCAGGATGAAACCCTTGAATTCTATAATCCGAGGGCTTTTGAACTTTTTGACTATCCTGACAATAAGCTCAGGTTCACACCCTTTTTGGAATTTATCAACCCAGAAGACCGAGAGGAATTTCGCGAGTACCGCGACAGAACCCTCTTGGGGAGGAGGGCCTGCCCGGCAATTTGTTTTCGTCTCCTTTCAAAAGATGGGAATTTCAAATGGGTGGAGACAAAAGGTGTCCTCATTGACTGGGACGGCAAACCTGCAACCCTTCACTTCGTTACTGACATTACGGCCCGGAAGCGAGCAGAAGAAGAAATGCGCTTTTTGGCCTTTTATGATTGCTTGACCGGTCTGCCTAACCGTTTGATGTTTAACGAACACATGAATCAAACCCTGGCTTATGCCAAACGCAATAATACTCTCCTTGCAACACTATTTCTGGATCTCGACCACTTTAAAAGGGTTAACGATACATTGGGGCACCACTTGGGTGACATGCTCTTACACGCTGTGGGAGAGCGGTTGATAAGAATAATACGCAAGAGCGACATTTTGGCCCGCAATGTCGAAGATATTTGCAACACCAATGTGGCGCGCTTCGGTGGCGACGAGTTCGTCCTGCTACTCACTAATATCAAGAAGGCCAAGGACGCGGCCAAGGTGGCTAGACGCATCCTGTATACACTCTCTGATGCCTTTGTTTTGGATTCACATAAAATATTTATTACTACCAGTATTGGCATCAGCCTCTTCCCTGCAGACGGACAGGACGGGGAAGCTTTGATAAAAAATGCCGATAAAGCAATGTATCATGCCAAAAACCTGGGTAGAAACAATTACCAGTTTTATGCAGACTCCATCCAAGGCGGCACTTCTGAAAGGGTTACCCTAAAAGCTGACCTCTACAAAGCCTTGGAGGCAAAAGAGCTCATTCTTTACTATCAACCTCAGCTGTCCATTGACACAAGGTCAATTGCTGGTACTGAGGCTCTTATACGTTGGCAGCATGCAAATCTAGGAGTGGTGCCTCCAGCAGACATCATCCCCCTAGCTGAAGAAAGTGGTCTAATTGAATCCGTGAGCAAGTGGGTGCTCCAGACAGCCTGCCAGCAAAACCTAGCCTGGAGAGAGGCTGGCTTGACAGAAATGCGCATGTCCGTCAATTTGTCCAGTCTCCTCTTCAAAGAGGAAAAACTGGTAGACTTGATCTCTGAGGTTTTAGACGAGACCGGTGCGGACCCATCTTTTTTGGAGATAGAACTACCGGAAAGCTCTTTAATTCAGGAAGAAAACGCAGTCAAAGCTTTGCGGGATTTGAAAGAGATAGGGGTCCGCATTGCTGCTGATGATTTTGGCACTGGCCACTCATCCCTGCACCATCTGAGGAACGTCCCTCTGGACGTCTTAAAGATAGATCGTTCCTTTATAAAGAATATTCCTGAGAATTCCGATAATGCTGCCATTGTTGCCGCCACCATTGCCATGGCGCACAGTCTGAATCTGCAAGTAGTGGCGGTGGGAGTGGAGACTGAGGAACAACTGGAGTTTCTGCGCGAGCGAGGATGTGACATGATTCAGGGATACCTATTTAGCCCACCTCTACCCGCCTACGACATTATCCCCCTGTTGCAGGAAGAAGGCCTCCAGGTCACTAAATAGTCTCACCGAGCATTTCTTCCAACTCAGCGATTCTTTCCTCGAGTTCTTCTATTTCCTGTAGCTGGTGCGGTCGAACAGAATGAGCCGGCAGGGCAGCCTCTCTATCACGAAGCTTCCTTTTCAGTTCCTGCATTTCCTTCAGCAATCTCTCTCTCTTGCTGTTGGCCATCTATTTTCCCTCTCCGCTGGCGGTAGCCTCTGCACCCCCTTGAGACACTGGTTACTATCAGAGATGACTGCAATTGATTAAAAACAATGAATATCGAACAGCAGAACAAGAAACCGCAGAATGATGAAGTGATCACTTCGACATTCGACATTCCTTGTTCGATATTCTGCGGTTTAAAAGAGTTCATTTGAAGCTTATACTTACACTGCCTCCTGTGTCTACTTTGAGCCAAGATCATC
>JAJDNT010000328.1 GCA_022340515.1 Deltaproteobacteria bacterium | reverse complement strand
AAGATCAGGTATTCGAATTTGACGGTCTAACCTACTTGGTGGAATCAACCCTTTTTAATCAGGTGCGCCCCATCAAGGTAGATTTCGTAGAAGAGGCACAGTGCTCTGGCTTCTCCATCACCTCCATGTTGGCAAGACCAGATAGCTGCGGGTCGTGTAGTTGTTAGTAATTTTCAGCTCAAGAAAATACCGACCCTCATAAATGTGGGTCGGTATTTTTTATCTATCTAACCACTTCCAACCCGATTCCGCCAGCCTCTGCCGCAACCAGATAATCACCTTATCAAATTCATCCCGTAACTCCCTCAAAGCCTGTCCCCGATGACTTACCTCATTCTTTTCCTCGGTGCTTAGTTGGGCAAAGGTTTTATGTAAGGGCGGATAGTAAAACACCGGATCATAGCCAAAACCTTTGGTGCCTAACAGTTCTTTGCTGATTGCGCCCTCGCAGCGCCCCTCGTAGATCAAAGCTGGTCCCCAAGGTACAGCAATGGCGATAACACAAACAAAAGCAGCATTGCGATTTTCAACGTTTTCCAGCTCTCCAAGCAGCTTGGCGTTATTGTCAGCGTCCGACGCCCCTTCTCCTGCATAGCGGGCGGATCGTACTCCCGGTCCGTTTCCTAAGGCCTCCACCATGAGGCCGGAATCATCGGCTAGGGCAGGAAAGCCCAATATCTTTGCGATGAACCGGGCCTTTTTTACCGCATTGTCTTCAAAGGTCTCACCATCTTCTTCGATTGTTGGGGTGGGCCCAAAGTCAGTAAGATTCTTGATGTCCACCGGGAAGTCGGCAAGAAGTGCTCTGATCTCCTCGGTTTTGCCCTCGTTCCTCGTTGCAAGAACCAATGGTATTCGGGTCATTTGAACCTCGCGCAAGTTGATTTTCACAGGACGTTGTTATCCTAAGTCACATCTTTCACCGAGTCAATGGAGCATCCTTGGAGTATTGAAATACTGGAGTACTGGAGAAATGCAAAGTCATGAACAATCCATTAACCCTTTAGTTTTTGTACCAACACTCCAAAACTCCATTACTCCATCTTTTAACTCCTTACCGTTGACTTTTGGGTTGAAATTCTTTAACAATCACAAATAACTACGATCGATAACAGCTTGGGACCGTGGGTTAGTGAACCGGAGGTGACTAATCATGCCGATTTATGAATTCTATTGCCCCGATTGCCACATGATTTTTAACTTTTTCTCCCGAACAATCAATACTGAAAAGATACCACCCTGTCCCAAGTGCAAACGTTCCAAACTCGATCGACAGATGTCCTCCTTTGCAGTGCTTCGCGGTGTCAAGGAGGATCATGATGACGGCCTCCCTGACATTGATGAGTCTAAACTGGAGAAGGCCATGTCCACTCTCGCTAGCGAAGCCGAGCGTATCAATGAGGACGACCCCAAGCAGGCGGCCCAGTTGATGAGAAAACTGACTCACATGACCGGTTTGGAACTCGGCGCTGGCATGGAGGAGGCCTTACGCAGAATGGAGGCTGGTGAAGACCCTGAACAGATTGAAGCGGAGATGGGTGACTTGCTTGGGGAAGAAGATCCTTTGGTTTTTCAGGGACAAAAAAAGGCGGCCTTTAGAAAAAGGCCACCCCGGAAAGATGAGAAGCTCTATGAGCTGTAATAAGATTTAAAGCATAGAGCATAGGGAAATTTGGCAGGTAGCAAGCAGCAACAGGTTGGAGGTAAAGCTCAGAGGACAGACAACCGAGGGCGGCGGACAGCAGGCAAGTATTTTGAAATTCGAATTTCGCAAGTCGAAATTCTCTGGCCCGGTGCCTCTGGCCTTGTGCCAGGATCGAACTTGGAGTGAAAGTTAAACACTGATCCTGCTTTTTTTCGGAAAGTGAAATGGCACCATTGAGTGAATACAATCAGCAGCAAAAGGATGCAATCCTCATGGTGCGCCAGTACCTTTCGTCGCTGCCAAATTCAGAGCTGCGCTGGCTCAGACAAAGAATCAAGTCATATCTGCAATTTAGAAAAGTAGTCAACTCCTTTCAAGATGAACATTTCGCTGATATTTGTTCAGAGAAATGCTTTACTAGTCGAACGAGCGCCTGTTGTGGTCGCGAGGGTATCATCACCTTCTTCGCCGATGTGGTCATCAATGTACTACTTTCGACTAGTAAGGAAATAGACACATTGTTGGAGACCCTCGAGGGGGATACTGGTGGATTCAATTGTGTCTATTTGAATGAGAGTGGCTGTCTCTGGCGTTGCAAACCCATCGTCTGTGAGATGTTTTTGTGCGATCATGCAAAAAACTTGGTGCTGGCCGAAAATAAAAGGTTGGCTTCGCAATGGCAAGGATTTTGCCGGCGAAAACGGATGTACACCTGGCCAACTCGACCAGTACTCTTTGATGAGTTAGAGGTTCTTTTTCTCAATGGTGGCTTTGACAGCCCTTTGATGTATCTCCATAAGAGTCCCGGTTTACTTCGCCTCAAGGCGAAAAATGGACTGGGCCAAAAGCGATCTTAAAACTTGGTCAAAGGTAAAATAAAGGCTTCACTTTCTTATATGCGAATGGCAGACGTGGGATCTGCGATCCAAATTCAGGAATTTAGGAACTGAGGAAACCGGGGACCCGCCTTGGCAGGGTGGGGACTGTGCGGAGTGCGGCAAGCGCCAAGAATTCAGGGAATTTTCAAGACTAGGCTCAATTCCTTAATCCCTTAATTCGCAATTCTTGAATGACCAGATCTCATATCTCACATCCAACTGTCATGTGAAAAAATCATGTTTCTGGGATCGGCTAAAGAATGAGCTCCAAAAACGGAATCCCTACCACCAGCTTACCATCCGGCCTGCCGCTGCCCGATCGGATACGCACGGTTGATATCTCTTACCAAATTGTCCGCCCTGAGGAATTTGCTTCTTTGGGGATTGACCCACGGGATGTGCCGGTGGGCACCTTCGTGGCAAAGGACCATCCTCCTTTTCTCGCCAGCCGTTTTGGTGGGAACGCCTATGGTATGGGTATTGTGGAACAGCGGGACAAGCTTGGTGCCAGTGAACTTGACTTCCTAGAGGGACTAGATTTCGGCGACCCGGGCACTCTGAGGAAAAATTACCGACGGCTCAATATTATCTATCGAAAACTTGGGTTACTAATGCGTTTTAGCCAAGAGGGCAAACGTTACTTCCTCATTCCCATAAACTGGGTCAGCCATTCCTTGGCAGACATAAAGGACAAAGTCGACGAGATCGAGCGAGTGCTCGTAAAACAAGTGTATCAGCAGAAGAAAGAAAGGCTCACCGTTGGATTACTCACTGCCCCTAACAATCTCGTAGTGCACGAGATTACCGGCAGAATGCCCACCCAGAAATTTGTGGTCATCGATTCCATTGACAAGCTAAGTGAAGTCAGTGGACCTTTCGATCTCATGGTTATCCCGAAAGACCTGGATGATCTCGTCATATCATTGGGGATCAAAGGGTTGGCAGGCTCTACCCTCAGTCAGGAAACCTTCGCAACTTACGGCACCTATGTGGCGGGGAAAATATATGACCTTCTCGGCCAAGGATGTCAACTATTCGTTATTTCAAGCAAACCCTTTCCTCCTACCAACCAAGAGGTTTGGGTAGAATTTCAGGATCAAGGCGATTTGCGAAATTTTTTGCTTTTTACTCACGTTTTTCGGTCAAGAAAACGGTACCGTGGAAAGGGCGGCAGTCTCCTCCGAGTCCATCTTGCTGACTTCTACAATTACCTGAGCGGTATTTTCGTCTATCGTGAGGACCTGAAGAAAGTGGTGGGTGAACAAGATCCCATTCAGCTTGCCCTAGAGGAAATTGACCGGCTGCCGCGCTTAAACTTGAAGATCTCCAGCAGCAAACTCGTTGATCTGGAAAGCCGCTGGGACATGGTACTCAATCCTTTCTTTGAGAAAATCACCGCCCACAGCAAGCTCGCTCAATCACTTAGGAAAGACTGGGAGAAAAACTACATAGTGGAAGGAGATCTCCCGGACAATCTGCAGATTTACCTTGGCCGCAAACGTGAGCCCGCAGTGCGTTTGGCTCAACTTGAGCAAGAAGAGCGGGCGAGTGGGATGGCTGGATGCTCCCTGGCCCTGGTTGCGGGCTACAAGAATACTTTCAACTATGTTCTTACAGTTCTCCGAGTTTTGGCGGAAATTCGGGAGAAAAGATTCGACCGTTTATCGGAGCTCGAGCTAAACCGCTTACACAATCCCTTTGCGGCCCCCAGAAATCGTTATCGCGCTTTCACTCATATGAAACAACTGATGAAAAAGACCGGCCAGGTGAACCGCCTTAAATCCCTCCTCAACCCTGAGGGACTGGAGGGATCCAGCACCAAGGTTCTGGAAAACATCGAGAAGTTGTCTCTTTTAGGTTTATCACCAGCCCTTCTTAGAGAGATATATCTTATTGTGGTGGGCCACACCACTATGGGACGCATTACCTTTGGAAAGCTTCCAGAAAAAACTTTGAAATCCATTACCAACCAGGCCAGACGCAAGAGCCTTGAAGAAGTGGCTGATCTTCTCCGAACAATTCGCTTAATCAGCATGGCAGAAATTACTGCGTCTCTGGGCGACAAACTCACCAAGGAACAGGGAAGCGAGCTTTTCAGCCTCTATGACGAAGCCATCTGGATAGCTGCTGATCCTCAACTGGAGTGGGAAACTCTTCACGATCAAAAAATAGCGGCGTTGGGTGGGGCACAGAATCTAGCCGTACGCCAAATGCTGAAACTCTTCAATCTTTTCGAGTACCTGGACTCATGGACCTATATCGCCGACAGGGGTCCTTTTCAAAAAGAAGCCCTGGCGGACTACCGCCCGGAAAAACTAGAGCACATTGAACAGGTCTTAGAGCTTATAAGGATTACTAACGAATTCAAGGAGCGTTTTTATGAGCGCGAACTATTCAGCCGACCATACTTCTTCCGTAAACTACTTAACTGCCAGTTTCACGGCACAGGTCACATTTTTCCGCTCCTTGGTACCCGGGCAGGCTTTATTCTCCTATGGATAACCATAAGCGGTTCCCCAGGTAGTGTTATTAACTTCAATCCCCTTATCAGCTACGAGCACCACGACAACGCCGAAAGGCTGGCAAGAGTTAAGAAGGCTCTGGAATCTTTGGCACCGGAACAGCTTCATTTCGACTTCTTGAATGGAATACAGAGGACTTTGTCTCAGGGTCGACCGGCCTTTATCTTTCACAGTGGTATTCAACTGCGGCACAATCCTGTGAGTCAGGCTACCGAGGTCGTCTTCATTGACGCGGAGGATAACCTCAGAAAGGTTGAATTAATCCTTCAGTCTGCTCGCGACCAGTTGATTCCAGAAATTGCTGTGTCGGAGTTAAGAGAGGCCGATCGACTTTTTGGAGAATTACACACTTACCATGATCACTTATTACGGTTCACCCCGGTTACTGGCGTTGACCCTGACTCACTGGCCAAACAGAAAGCTGAGATTGACCGTTGTTGTTCCCGTCTCGAGAAACTTTTCGCCCAAAAGCTTTTGATTCCCCAACGAGTTTTTGACACCTTGGAGGTAATCCACGAACATTGTCCCACAATCGGCCGTCGAATCCTTACCGAGTTCTGGGAGCTCGATAAAATTAAGCCGAGCAAGAAAATTCACTCTGGGGAGACAATTGCCAGATATGTCCTTCGCTGCCTTAAGAAGTTCCAAGCCTTAGTGACTGGAGATCGTGAAGCACTGCAAAATACCGATATCTTCTATCAGTTGGCTCAACAGCAATTTGGTCCAATGACAGGTGAGTCCATCGGCATAAGCAATATACAAATAGACATGCTGGAGGAGGTGGTAAACCGCATCAACACGCGAGCTGATCTCATGGAATCCTTATGTGCAGCGTTGATTTTCCAAGAGATCGGCAAACTGCCACTGTATCTAGAAGAATATAGGTCTCTCTCCCAGAGCAATATTCACGGAGAGGCAGGTGCTGAAATCATTCGTCGGCAGGCTCTTCTTGAGCGCTTTGGTATGGATGAGAAGAAAAGCAAACTCACCGACTTTCTCGTGGAGGTCCACGGATTGGTGGGACATGTGCTCAAGGGAGAGGTAACCTTGCCAGCCTTAGATCTGGTCACCTCTCATGGTGACGAGCTATTATTTGAAGCCTTCTTCCTCCACTCCGTTCTTGCTGCGGCGGCTTACAGTGAAGGCATTATGGTTGAAGATTTACTTGATCGCTTTTTGCATTTACGGCAACTGGCTTTGAGCGTCGTTCGTGGAGAGATTTCATGGCAAACCCATATGGATAATGAGTTCATAGAAAAGGGCAAGAATCTACTGAGCGAAATTGATATGGAGAAAACAGGTCAGAACCGCTTTGTCCTTTTCTCCCACTGGGATAGTTTGAAAGATGAGGAAGGCTACCGCCGCAAAGGCGAAGATGCTACTGCCATTGAACGACTCTTCCGCCTTGTTGGGCTAGCAGAGATTAGTTTCGTGGATGTGCAAATGAAGATTCTGGACATGCCGGTAAGCTTCATCTACCACAAGAAAGGTCTAAAAAGCACTGGCTTGGGCAAATTCGAAAAAGATCTTCAGCAAGCAATCGAGGTCTGCCAAGGGCTGCTGGGATTCGACGAGGAAATCAGGCGACAGTTGGTGGACAAGCTTAGGCCCGCCCAGGATTTACTCCGCATCTATGGCTTGGAATATGTGGCCCAACACCTGGAACCTGGTACCTGGTTAAAACTGCTGATTCTAAGCTTCCGTGCTCTGGACCGTTTTTGCCCTGAAAATGTAAAGCCCTGGGTACTCGACTTTCAAGACCTGGGGCTGATCATTGACCGACGCTACCAGGCCATAGCCGAAGAGTTGGCCAATCTGCCTACAAATCGCTTGTGCAAGGACGGCCGTTTGCTCTCCAGCCTCAATAGGGCTCGGCTAGGGATTATTCTACAGGTTAACCTAGACAAGGCGGTATTAAAGGTTCTTTTCCAAGATCGTCTTGAGATTGAGCGTATTCTCGCAAAAATCAGGGAAGAGGATGACATCTTACGGCTTAAACACCTCTATCATCGAAGCTTAAAAAAGCTCAGAAACCATCCCTACCATACCGAAGACTACCAAAAAACCCTGAGTGACTCCTTCCACTTACGTTTGCAGGAATTGATAGATCGCGCTATGCACAAGGCCCAAAAAAGAATGCGACAGCAAAGGAGCTTTGCCGGTATTGAGCGTGTCCTTGATGAACTGATGGTGCTGGCCGAAGAAAATGATTTTTTAGAAGAACAAATACAACTGGCAAAGGACATGTTTGAATTTAATCGGGATCGTTTGCGCAGGCGCAGACTCGAGGCCATTTATCGAGAAATTAGCAGCTGCCTCAATGTTGAAGCGCTAATAAAACTGTGGGAAAAAATAAGGACTGAACTGGTTAATAATCGGCGCCACCTGGGTAAGGAGTTCGAGGACCTGGTAACCGCTCGCTTCGATGAGCAGCTGCAGACCCTTGGAGAAAACTGAAGTTTTTCCTTCTGCATGGTTTTTTTTCTTGACATTTCAAGGCAATAAAAAGCATAATTGGGACCAGAGATGTAGGCCAGCGGCAAGTACTTTTGAGTTAGCTAACCGCTGACCAACCATCCGCCACCAACACCAATCAACCACACGTTTTAGGTTGCCGGTCTCGGGATTTAATAAATCCACGAGAGGGGAGACCGTATGTCTAAGGCAGTGTGGTTTTTTTGTTTTCCAAATTGATAGACCATGGAAAGACACAACAGCTGCATAAACACCAAAGCCGTCATTGACTATGTTGAGGAACGGGATCCTCTACTGGTAGAGCCACTGCTCAAGGACCTGAGTCAGCAACTGGATGGGGTGACCAATGCCCGGGAATTTCTTTCTGACCCCAATAATTGGGTTTCTGCCCAAATACTCATCCTCCTCTATGAGAGAGTAAAAGAGCTTCTTGGCAAAGAGGATGTGGTCTTCGACATCGGTTTCGACTCTGTGGCTCAAAGGCGGCTCGGTTATATTCAACGAATTCTATTTTTTGCTTTCCGCAGCCACGCTCGTACACTTAGAAGACTGCAAAGTCTCAACGACAAGTTTAACCGCAATAAAGAGGTCGAACTGGCGGAACTCAACCGAGATGGGGCCGTGGTCAGGCTCAAATGGTTCAAGGACATTCCCATGACCCGAGATTTTTGCCTCATGAACCGAGGTGTGTATACCGCTGTTCCCGTGGTGTGGAACGAGCCTCCTTGCCAGCTAGAGGAGCGCAAGTGCTTCTTCCAGGGCGACGACTACTGCGAATATCACATTAGATGGAAACGCAGACCTTCTCTCAAGAAAGTCCTACTGCGCTTGATCGCTCCTTGGCGATTGGCCAAGGCTACCATTGAGGAGCTCGAGGGAGACAAAGAACTCCTCCGGGAAAAGTACGCGGAAGTTCGGGGGCTCAACATTCAGCTCAAGTCCCAACTTGACAGGCTAGTTAGTCTGCAGGAGGCAAGCACCGCCATTCTCTCCACTTTAGATATCGAAGAGCTCATGACCCTAATTCTTTCGCGGTTGGTAGATGTTTCGGTTCTGGACCGGGCCGCTATATTCTTGGTCGATGAAGAGCTGGGACATCTTTATCTGGCCCATGCCGTGGGAGCTCCAGATACATACATACGAGATGCAGCGTCCTACACGGTGCCTTTGGACAAAAAGTCCAATATCATCGCTCGGGTGGCCCAGACCGGGGTGCCAGAGTTGGTGGATGATGTGGAATCCTCAGATATAAATAAGGAAAATCCTCTTATAAAGAAGTTCAAACCCCAGGCATTTATCGCTCTGCCTTTGAAGGTTCGCGGCAAGATCATTGGGGTTCTTGTTGGAGATCAAGAGAAGTCTGGTGGCAAAGTTATTTCAACCGAAAAGGATTTTCTTCTCAGCTTTTCAAACCAGATAGCCATTGCTATTCATAATGCCAATCTATACCGAAAGCTTGAAGAATCCGAACGCCAGTATCGTGAGCTAGTGGAAAACGCCCATGAAGGTATATGGGTAGTGGATGAAAATGGGGTAATTACCTTTGCCAATCAGAGGTTAGCCAACATTCTCGGCCATGACGAGGTGCTGGGTCTCAACATAAACCAACTGGTTCCCCCGGAAAAGAAAAGAATACTCCTTAAACTACTGGTGCAAAACATGCGGGGGCTCGTCGCCCAGGAGGAGATCGATATGCTCCGCAAGGATGGCGAGCCAGTACCGACCATCCTCAGTAGCGTTCCCATAATGGATGGGGACCGTTACAAGGGTAGTTTTGCCATGGTGACGGACATTTCTGATAAAAAGCGGATGGAGACCAAACTGCTCCATCAGCAAAAGATGGAAAGCATCGGCACCATGGCAGGGGGCATCGCCCACGATTTCAATAACATCCTCACCGGAGTTCTTGGCTACGCCAGCTTATTGAAACACCGACTTCACGACCAACCGGAGACCCAGCGTTTTGTTGAGATTATTGAAACTTCCAGCTTAAGGGCTGCCGACCTGGTCAGACAACTGCTGGCATTCAGCCGCGGAACCCAACCGGAAGATCTCCAGGTAGTCTATCCCAATCGCGTTATTCGTGAGACTGCTAGATTATTGGAAAGTTCACTCGGTAAAGACGTTCAGCTAGAGCTAGATTTAAATCCCCACATACCCCCAATAGCAGCAAACGCTACCCAGGTCCAACAGGCAATTCTCAATCTCTGCCTCAATGCCAGAGATGCCATGCCTAACGGCGGTAAAATATCCATTGCCACAGCCGAGGTTGATTTGACTATGGACATTTTATCTGTCTATCAGGACTTGGGGGCAGAACCGGGGCAATATATACGGATTCGAGTGGCTGATGATGGCATTGGTATTCCGCAAGAAAATTTGGACAAAATTTTCGACCCATTTTTTACCACCAAGGAAGTTGGCAAAGGCTCTGGTCTTGGATTAGCCATGGTTTACGGCATAGTCCAAAACTCACGGGGTTACTTAGTGGTAGAAAGCCAAGAGGGCAAGGGCACCGCCTTTGATCTCTTGTTCCGCAAGGCAAGTGATAAAGAAAGCCAGCAATCTCTTGGACAGTTGACCCCTGGCTTGGCAGGTGAGGAGACTGTTCTTCTGGTTGATGACGAACCCATGGTGCGTGATCTTGGCAACGAGATTTTGCGAAGTTATGGATACCAAGTGGTCCTGGCCTGTGACGGGTTGGAGGCCTTAGAGATCTATGAAAACAATGGCAAGGAGATCGACCTGGTCATCCTCGATCTGCTAATGCCGAATCTTGGCGGTAAGGAAACCCTTGTAAGGTTGCGAGAACTAGATCCTGCTGCAAAGGTAATCATTTGCAGTGGCTACGGCTCTAGAGGAAACGGCTTGCAGCAAATCATCACCTCCAGGATAAACATGGTGCACAAGCCATTTAGGCCGGAGGAACTGGTATTTGCCGTCCGTCAAACCCTGGACGGCAAAACAGTTACTTACCATAACAGAGTGGACCTTACTGGAGAAACTATAGCCATGTAGAAAAACAGCGCCACAAACATAGCTCACAATCATATTCGCGTTTCAGGGGGAAATGGTATGAAGAGAGCACCGGGTAATCTGCTGGGCAGGGTTGGCCTCAGTCGCTTTTTGCAGTGGCGTTTCAATACCCTGCTGATCCGTTACGTCCCGCGATCCATTGGTCGACTCTACCTTGACTTTTTGGGAAGAGTTTACTTTTTCTTTAATCGCAGAGAAAAAAAACAAATCCAAACCAACTTGTCCGCCGTGGTCCGGAGACTGCCAACAAAGGTAGTCATGGATCAAACCATCCAAAGGACTTTCAAAGGTATCATTGCCCATTATTACGAAAAGCTCTTCATCGCCTACGTCCATTTTGGCAAGGTATGTAGCTTTCTCCAAAAAAATGTAAGACTGGAAGGCCAACAACTCATAGACGAGGCCCTGTCTCAGGGGAAAGGGCTCATTATGGTGACCGGGCATTTTGGCGCTGTTGAGTTCTTGCCTCTAACTTTGGCTCTCCAGGGCTATGAAGTGACCATGGTGGTTCGCTTCAAGACAGAGAGACTAAAACGCGCCTTAATGCACCGAACTCAATATGTACCCATAACTCTTCTGGATGCCAATAATGGTGAAAAGGTTCTCTTCAAGGCACTGCAGGCTTTAAAAGCTAACCAGATCTTGATTACCGAGTGCGATGAGTTCGATACTTGGCGGCCTTACCGGTATCGGCAGGCTCGCTTTTTGGGATGTTCATGCCCCTTAGACCGCACCCTAGACATGCTACAGCGCCGTTACCATTCTCCTGTTTTAATGGGACTTGTCCAAAGAGAGGGGAGAGACTCTTTCGGACTGCAGATTCACTCTTTGAATGCCAGCCAGGAGAATTCCGAAAATGTGAACGTTTCCCAAGGGGCTCTTCAACTTTTGCAACGATACATCTGTTTCCTTCCCGAACAGTGGTACCAGTGGAAGCACGTGCGCACTGCCCTTGGAAACCAGATTTTTCAGGAAAAGAGACCTATATATGTGGCTGAAGAAGATTCATCTCTATCTTTTGCAGATAGAGCTATGCATGCCTATTAAGCACTACCTAGCTGAACGCACCCACAGTCAAAATCTCGTGGTCAAGGTAGTTACAGATTCGGGTGTGGTTGGATACGGTGAGGGCATTGCTAGGCACTATGTTACTGGTGAGACGACTGCTACCAGTCTGACCTTCCTACGAGACCATTTGATCCCCACCATCAATGGACTCTACTGCTATGATTCAGAAGATTTTTTAGGAACATTGAGGGAATTGATCTCAAAATCCAATCGGGCTCGAGCTCCGGCCGCGTGTTGTGCCCTGGAGCTTGCCATACTTGACGCAGCAGGGAAAACATTGGGCAAGTCTGTGGGTGAACTGTTAGGTGGGGGAGTGGAACCGCTAGTTTACAGTGCGGTAATGCCCATGATGAGCCAACCGAGTTTCCATCGCCTTCTCCACTTGATACGTGACCTAAAAATGTCTTTTGTAAAGATTAAAGTGGGAAACGACAGAGATCTGGCAGTTTTGTCCCTGGCCCGTGAGATCTTAGGTCACCAGGTAGATCTCCGGGTAGATGCCAATGGCGCTTGGAGTGCTGAAGAAGCGGAACAGCGTCTTGAGGCTATGATGGCCTATGGCATCAGCGCGGTGGAGCAGCCCGTAGCCAAACATGATTTGGCTGGGCTCAAACGGGTTGCAGATCGATTAGACATCACTGTGGTTGCTGACGAATCGTTGTGTCTCGAGAATGACGCGGAAGATCTGGCATCCTTGCAAGCCTGTCATGTATTCAATCTGAGATTGTCCAAGTGCGGCGGCATCCTAGCTGCCGACCGCATGCTCCAAATAGGTAAAGAGAGAGGAATTGTTGCACAGCTCGGCTGTCAAGTAGGGGAAACGGCAATTCTCTCTGCCGCTGGACGGCAGTTTGCCATGAGCCGTAAACTTCGCTATTTGGAGGGCTCATATTCCAACTACTTACTCAAAGAAGACGTTGTGGATGAGCCTGTGGAATTTGGGCCGGGTGGGGTGGCCCAGCCCCTTACAGGGACCGGGCTTGGCATTAAGGTCAAGGAAGAAGCGTTGCAACGTCTTGCTCTCATGCACCAGGAGATATCATTGTCCTGAAGGCGTGGGGTGCGGAGTTAAGCGGAGTTCTTGTCCCCTCTGCAGAGCCTGATGATTAGACTCTCCATTACAGCACGCTCACTAATACCACTGCTCTTTAAAGTAAGATCAGCTCGGAAAAGATGCTGTAGAGCATTGATCAGGTCCGCGCTTTCGTAAGCACGGGAGCGGATCAGGGTCTTGTGCAATGCAAAGGGATGCATACTACCCAGGGGTGATCCTTTCTCTATCTTCTCTTTTACAGTGGGCAACACGGCCTTTTGGAATCTGGCATAGGAGATGCTTTTATCCAGAATTCCTGCCAGATGATCTTGAATAAATTCCCGGGCTAAGAGCAATCGACGCACCTCTGTGGCCAGAGAGGCCAGGAGCTGGAGTGGATGGTAGTTCTGATCCAAAAGTCGATTCAAAAACTGCAAAGCCCCTTCGCAGTCTCCCTCACCCACTGCATTGTTTAACTCATAGAGGGCTTCCTCCCGAAACTGGTCGCTCATACTTTCTGCTTGCTCTAAAGTAACTATGGACTCTTCTCCCACAAAAGATATAATCTTCTCCAGTTGACTCTTGAGGGCCCAGAGATTAAAGCCGGTTCTCTCCAGGAGCAGGGCTAGCGCCTCAGGCTCAATTTTCTTGCCTGCCGCAGACAAGGTTTCTTCAGCCAGGTTTCGCAGAACTGATTCTTGCTGGGAGCGAGCTTTGCGGCCAGTACCTGAAGTCACACTAAAATCGACTACAACCCCCTTTTCCTCAATAAGCCGATAAAGGCTTCTCCGTCTGTCTATGGTATCAGTGGTGATGACTAGACACTGCTCCGAAGGGAACCCACCCTGAAGAGACTCTTCCAGTAAGGAACCCTCATCAGTTTGCACCGGTATTTCCATTTCCTTACTGCTGGCGTAATCTATAACCTGTTCTAGCCATTCCAACTCCGACTGCCCCTGTTCCAGCCCCATGATTTCTTTCCAAAGATCGGCTGGTATTTCTCGCCAGGCGCCGGCGGCTACATCGGCAAGGGTCCAGTTAGCGTATCCCAGCACCTCGAGTAAAAGACCAGCTGCAGTTTTCAAATCTCCTGCTTCATAGCCTTATTGGCTCTTGACAACCAGAGCCGGCAGGTTGGCCCGGGAGTAGAAAATTCGGCTATTACGCACCACAACCACTTTGCGCCCCCCAAATAGGGCGAAGGTGTTGACACTGTCCAAGATTTGTCTAAAGTCAGCTTCCCTGCCATCAACCACTTGCAGATTGGTACTTCGTTGTGATTCGGGAACCAGCAATTCTGTGAGTTCTTCAAGGGCTGTTTTAACCAGGTAATCCTCGCCGTGGAGGAGATAGATGGGGGCAATACTCCCTTCCTCTACTTGTTCAAGTACTTTAATGAAGTTTTTCTTGTCGAAAGAGGGCATACTCAACTCGCCAAGGGTCAGGGCTAGATGAACTTCGGTGCCATTGCCATCTTAAACGTTTCCCTATCATACCGCGAGCAAGACCATCAAGCTTAAAAATAGAACAAAAACAGGTTGCTTTCTTTTAAAATTTATTTATGGTACTTGCCTTATGGGTGACCAGCGGATGACTTCACCATCCATAGAATCCTGCCGGCATAGAGCATGGAGCATAGAGAGATAATTTCGAATTTCAAAATGCGAATTTGAATTCTAACTTGAGCCATGCGCCTTGAACCCTTAGCGCCATGCCCTGTGCGCTTTGCACTTTGCCGGCCAAGAGACCTATATGACTCAAACTCGCCAAGAGAACTTTTACGACGGTTGGCTCTACCATTTATTAGTGGATCCAGCTCTGCGTAGGGCGCGCAAGCTGGTGCGTAGACAAGTAAAGCCAGAAAGTTCTCTTATTGATATAGGCTGCGGTACTGGGGAGCTTGTCTTTTCCCTTAGTGATTCGTGTAGGGAATTGGTGGGAGTCGAAGCTTCCCACGGCATGTGGGCATATGCCCATCAGCGAGTTGGAGACCTGGGGCTCAGGAATGTCCGGTTCATCTTTGCATCGGCGGAGGAATTGGCAGACCTTCCCAGCGCCTCCTTTGACTACGCCACTGCCTGCATGGTTCTCCACGAGATGGAGGCAGGACAACGGCTGCCAGTGCTGAGAGAGATGCAGCGACTGGCAGGTACCCTCATCTTAGTAGACTATCGAGTGCCTCCACCAGTAAACTTTGCTGCTACCACTTGTCGGCTCATAGAAAGATTAGCTGGTGGCCACCATTATCGCAATTACCTCAGTTTCATTAAGAGTGGCGGTCTCCTACACCTCCTTGGGAGGTTGAACCTTAGCATCAACAGGGAGGTTCGTTTTTTCAACAGCTGTCTCCAACTGGTACAGGCTAATAATGAATCCGGGCCGTGAGTATCCGGGTGCGGACTGCCCCTCAGGAACGGCTTAAGGGTTAAGGCATAGAAACTGCCTTAGCTAGCAGCAGAGAGCAAAAGCACATTACTCGGCACTAGGCACTAAACTCTAGGCATCAAGGAGTGGCGAATTAGAGGTCAGAAGTCAGACAACAGAGGACAGATGGTTCAAATTAGGGAATACCCGCCCGCCTCGCCTGAGCGGCTCGCGATGGCGGGCAGGTCGAACAGCAGAACAAGGAACCGCAGAATGATGAAGTGATGGCTTCGATATTCGAAATTCCTTGTTCGACATTCTGCGGTTCAAAGAGGGGGTAGATCAGGTGAAGTCAATTTTGTTTGCTTTTCTCCTGAATTCTGGATTCCGACTCCTTACTCTGCGCTCTATGCTCCATGCCCGAAGCCCTGAGACACCTGTTTTTCTTGCTGGCCCAAGAGGGTTAGAAAATTATGAAGAGATTTTTGCTAATATTCTCCTTCTCGGCATTACTACTAAGCTGTGGTGAACTCTGGAAATTGGTCCCCATAGAGCCTGGTAGCGAGCCGATCATCTCAGATTCCTTTGCACCTCAAAAGGTCAAACCGGGCACAGGCTGGAAAATCTTTCTTAAGGCCGAGGATAAAGATGGCGACATGAAAGATATTATCGTTTCCATATCTCCAGCTTCACGCAGCTTCCTCACCTACTCCTTCGCCTCGATTCGAGAGGAAGAGAGGGAATCGTTGGCGGGCTACCTTTTTATTAAGACCCCGCCCTCGCCCTATCTCCAAAACGAAATCTTCCACTTGACCGTATCTATCCGTGATAGAACCGAACGCAAGAGTAATGCGGTTGGTTTTTTATTGAGCTTCACTTCCGAAAGCGAGGTTGAGTTAACAGAAAAATGGCAGGAGGCTTCCAAAAATCGGCTGGCTATCGTTTTACCGGATTATTTTAATAATTACCTAAGGGAACTCCAATCTCCCCGAGAATAACTAGCTTAGCCTTGTTGCCTTATCTCTCCCAAGCCTCCAAATTTCTCTTTAGAGATGACACTCCTTGGCATATATAGGGCAGGCTGAATTCCACCTGCTCCCGATGGACCTGACCGCACTCAGGGCAGCTGAGCCAATGTACTCGTCAAAAAGCCTGACAGCCGAATTGTTCAGGACCTCGGGAAACTCGATCTCACATCCTGCAAGTCTCTTTGCCGCTAGCCGACTCTGGATTACGCTAGTACCTCCCAGCCCCTCCCATTCCTATGATTACGAGCCGTTGTCCACTTTGCATGCACCATGCCTCCAGTAAGTCTAGCACTTTGTTTTTGACCCCTACTCCAGAGCCCTGCTGAATGTAGTCTCCTGAACTTCAGCAACGACACTTATGTTAAACTACTCCCTAGCATCTGTTTTTTGCTTTTTCTCTTCTAGAAATTTTTCCGCAGACTCTTCCTCGGCCATTTTGTTGAATTGCTCCCCACTCAGGGGGGTCCCGTAGGCGGCAAATTGTACTAGGGGATCTCCCTTGTTGGGCACTGGCTGCCAGCCTTTTTCGGTCATGTTCAGGAAGGCCCATTCAAGCTTTCCCTCAACCACAGGAACAACCCCTTTCCAGGATACAATCTCATTATTTTTGAAATCCACCACCGCCACTTTTTCACCCCTTTTCATCTTGCTCACCGCCAGGTTCCCATGGCAATCCTGGCAACCTCTGCCCTCTGACGCTATGGAATGGGTGAAGTACGGAACATAAGCAATGAATTTCTTGTTCTTATAGACCAGCGTCATAGCGCTACCTGATGTCACTTTGCCCTCGTAGTTGATGAGAAGCAGCCAATCTTTCATAGGGATGAAGTTTCCTTTTCTTGTGCCCGTTTCCAAAAAGCGATCGAAATGGCAGTTGATACAGGCCATGGTATCTTTTACATGGCAGGCGGCACAATCCAGCTTATCTCCGTGTACCCTATGGCTAACAGTGTTAGGATCAAATTCAGGAGATTCTTTTTCCTGCTGCAGATGACAAGTCTCACACCTGGCACGAACTCCCTTGGGATGTCGCATGGATGGCCGGAAGCGCCCGTCCCCGTGGATGTCATATCTCCAATGGCAATCGGCACAGACCATGCCTCCGGCGACATGCACATCTAAGTTTTCCCGTTCCCCATCGAACTTGAAGGTGAGTCCCTCGCGGCTGTGACAAGGCAGGCAGGTGTTGATGTCCCTGGCCTTTCGGGGAGAGAAAACCAGTTTGGCACCTTTCTTCTTTGCATGACACTGGTCGCAGCTCTTCAGGTGACAGCTCTTGCAATCCAACTGGTCGTAAGGGATTTTGGTGACTTGCATAAAGCCGCCCTCTTCTTCATACCAACGGCGCATACCCTCACCGGTAAAGTGAAGGCTTTTCGTGAAAAAAGAAGTCAAGCAGGGTTCAGTGGACTGAACAGGTGCCTCTGCGAGCAGAGACATACCTGGCAGGAAAAGAATTGTAATTATCGCTGTCAGTTTAATGATGTTCTTCACGACATCCTCCCATTTACTCTGGATATCTCATGAATTACAACTTTCAAATTCTCTCCCTCTGCCGATAGGTCAAAAAATCTTTAGTTCACCTTTATCACCACCATGGTGATGTCATCTTCTTGTTCGGACTCTCCACGAAACTCCCCAATTGCTTCGAGTACTGCTTTTTCAATGGACTTTGCGTCATGGTCTGCACTTTGCCGAATAATCTCATACAACCGGTGCTTGCCAAACATCTCTCCGTTTGCCTTACGAGTTTCCCAAATACCATCCGTACCAAGAAGGATGATTTGGCCTGACGCCAGCCCGCCTCGCTCATTCTCTTCATACTGCCACTCTTCATCGACGCCGAGTGCAATGCCGGGACCTGTAAGTTCCTCGAAGGTATCTGTAGCCGGGTCATAAAAAATTCCAGGCTCGTGGCCGGCGCGTACCCAATGCAGTTTCCGCCCTGCCTGATCGATATTCAGGTAAAACAAAGTCATGAAACGGCCGCACTCATAGGTGTCCGCTGTTAGGAGGCGGTTTACATTGGTGACGACCTGGCCAATTCCCCCGGGCTGGGAGGAGCGCATACGAAGAAGCGCTCTAGCAGTGGTCATTAGCAACGCCGCTGGGACACCATGCCCACTCACATCACCGATGGCCACACCAAGGTATTCACAGTCTTTGCCACAAGGAAAGAAATCGAAGTAATCTCCGCCGGTTTCGTCACAGTAGATGGCGGTGGCAGATATATCAAAACCAGGTAAAACCGGAACTTCCGTTGGTAGAAGATTCTGCTGCACTTCTTGAGCTACTTCTAAGGCCTTGCGGATACGTATCCTGTCATCCAGTTGCGGAACCATTTCATTAAAGGCCTGGGCCAAGATGTCTCGCTCGTCACCGGTGGTAAACTCCATCCGCGAAGAAAAGTCACCTCCGGCCAACCGATCTAATGCCTCAACCATAACTTGTAAGGGTCTGGTCATGGAGCGGGAAAGCCAGAAGGCCGTTATAATTACCAGGACAATCACTACAGCAGAAGCGGCTCCTATGATCAGCCACTGTCTCTGGGTCAATAACATCAAAAGATCATGGGCTTGCTGAACCTCAGCTAGTATTTTCTCTTTGGGCAAGACGAGTACAAGACTAAAGCTTTCGGTTACATGAGCGTATGCCCACATGCATTCAACTCCTCCATATACCATCTCCAGATACCCATTCTTCCCACTACTCACCTCATTTACTAGACTGGCCATGCCCCTGGTATCGGGTGAAATTAACCATTCCGCCTCAGGGACCGGTTGCCAAGTCTGCCCTTCTTGTCTGAAATCCCTCTTGGCCACTATTCGAAGGGTTGACTCACCAGTTTCCGGGGCTACCCCCGCATCGACCAGAAAGGCCTGCATGGCAGGTGACCACTGCGATGAAAGATCATTTAGCTGGTGAACCTCAAGTACTGGGCCACTACCACTTGTGCCAGAACCGGTGCGATCAGGGTGCAAAATTACCAAATTAGCATTCAACACTCGGGCGTAGCTCTTCGCCGTCTGTTGGAGTTCTTTTCCTACGATCTCCGTGAGATTCGCCTCAACTGAGTGCAGAATGTTCTTAGCAAATCGAGCCGCTCCCCTTTGGCATAAAATGGTGACCACCAGGAAAGGTGTAAGGCTAAAGACCAAAAGGACAATTAAAACTCTCCACCGTCGGCTCAAGTAGGGGATTCTATGTTGTGATTTGCTTTTCATCTTACCTTGTCATCTCCGCGATGAAGTTCGCAGGGAACTAGCATCACCGGGCACGGTGACCACTGGAAGAGAGCTAGGGCCACCTCACCTAGACGGGTAAAAGATGGCTTACTTCCCCTAACATGACAACCAATAACAATAAAGTCTGCGTCAATGCTCTCGGCAAATTTGGAGACTTCAAAGGCTATGTCACCCTCCCAGCAGTTAAAGGAGAAATCATTGCAGTCACCCAGAAGGGGTAGATACCTTTCTTCGAACTGTCTCTCGGCAGCCTGGGTCAATTCCACAATCTCTTCATCCGTCACTTCTGGACTCTTAAGACGGTGATCCAAGACATGGAGAATGTGAAGGCGCGCTTTGCAGCATTTGGCCATTTTAAGGGCCATGGCTAAGGCATTGTCCGTCACATGGGAAAACTTTATGGGCAGCAATATTCTCGGGCTCATCTTAGAGGTGCTGCCATTTTTTGATTTTTTCTTAGTTGATGTCCCCAACATCGCGCTCACCTATCCGGTCCTCGCCGCAAGTAAAGCCGGAAAAAGTTTTTATCCTTATCTACCTTGATGAGTTCGTCTTCGCTTTGTTGTAAAACAAGGGGTAGGTCTTCCAAAGTCAGTGGATCTGTACCCAGAACTTCAAGAACCTCACCCGGTTTCATTTTTCTGAGCATACTCATGGCCTTAAGACAGCAGTAGGGAAAACTCGAACCTCTTACATCAAGTACTTGGTCAACCATCATCACCTTGGCCGCCGCTATGGCTCCTTCAAGCAGAAATGGAGCCTTATCATCTCATTGGCCAGCTAGAAAAGCAAGGTAGATGCCATCCGGGTCTGTTTTAGATGATTATTTTAAGTCGTTGCTTTTACATTATAAAATAAGACTAGCCCATCTTGGTTGCTCTCGAGCTGCAAATGCGCTATGTTTAGAATTGTTCATAGTTGTTCAAACCGTTCACGCTGGCGGTTATCAGTCAGGACTTCTCATTCATAGCAATTGGAACTTGCTGAGCTGGGTCTTTAAGGGGGGGTGAGAAATTAGCCTCATTTGCTTGGACCTTTGAGTAGTTGTAGGAGAAATTAAGGAAATGTTTGAGGCGGAATACAGTGATTACTGGAAGACAGTGATTGATTCCATATCAGACGGCTTAATGATTGTTGAACCACACGGAATGATCGTAGCTGTCAACAAAGCCATGGAGGATATCACCGGCTACAGCAAATACGAACTCTTGGGCCAGTCTTGTATGATATTGGATTGCGACGTCTGTCCGAGCGTGCGGGCCGGAGGGGAGGACAAATACTGCGCCTTGTTCAAACAGGGTCGGCTTAGCCGTCGTAAGATTGGCCTGAGAAAAAGGGACGGCACCTTGACCTATGTGTACAAGAATGCCGTTGTGCTCAGGGATAGCACCGGCAGCGTCATTGGTGGTGTGGGAACCTTCACCGATTTGAGCGAAATGGTGGCCAAGGAGCAAGTTATCACCAGGCTGCGCAGAGAACTAAGCGCAAAGGACGGCTTCCACGGCATTTTGGGTAAATCCTCGGCCATGTGTAAGGTATTCGACCTCATTGCCAGTGCAGCTCAGTCCGAGGCGCCGGTCATTATTTATGGAGAGAGCGGTACCGGCAAGGAGCTGGTGGCCTCGGTCATACACAAACTGGGGCCACGAAACCGGGGCCCCTTTATTAAAGTAAACTGTGCTGCTCTCAGTGAGTCCCTCTTGGAAAGCGAGCTGTTCGGTCACGTTAAAGGCGCCTTCACTGGTGCGGACCGCAACAGGGTGGGAAGGTTTGAAGCGGCCAACGGCGGCGGCATTTTCTTGGATGAAATTGGCGATCTTCCTTTGGCTACCCAGGTCAAGCTCTTAAGAGTCTTACAGGAAAAGGAGATCGAAAAAGTGGGGGACCACCGCCCCATTGCCATAGACGTTCGAATTCTTGCAGCAACCAACAAGGATTTAAATCTGCTCATGGAGGAGGGAAGTTTTCGTGAGGAACTATATTATCGTATTGGGGTCATTCCCATCCATTTACCACCCTTGCGCCAGCGACGGGAAGATATTCCTCTGATGCTGGAGGCTTTCATTAACCGGGGTCGCCTCAAGACAGACAAGCCAATCGGTAGCATGAGCAAAGAGGCATTGGACCTGCTCATCAATTACGATTGGCCTGGTAATGTACGTGAACTGGTAAATGTTATTGAATATGCCTTCGTCCTCTGCCATGAGGGAGAAATTATGCCTCACCACCTGCCGGAGCAACTGAGCCTCAAACCCTTAAGCCGGACCGGTCTCCCTCATGCGGAATGGCAGCTCAGCGCTGCCGGTCAAAGGGAGCGGATAATTGAAGCTCTCGCTGCCGCCAGGGGGCGAAGGGCTGAAGCTGCTCGTATTCTCGGAATTGGCCGAACCACTCTCTGGAAAAGGATGAAGAAATACGGTATCCAATTAGACTAACAGGAGAATGCTAAAGAGCAAACTGCCTTATTACTCCTTCCGCCAAAGTAGCACCGTTTTTAATCTACCTAACCTTGTTGGGAAACTCAAATCGTAAACCTGCTGTTAGAAGCTCAATGTTTCCACTTCGGGGTCCGCTATCAGATCAACCAGAAAGGGTGCCCCTTCAATCTCGACCCCCGGAATCATTTCATCGGGGGACAAATACCTGTGGTCCACTCAGGCCTTGCAGGCATAAATCGGAGAACCGTGTTCTGAGAGATAATCAATAAACGGTTTCATCTCCTCGCCGGTGGACGCCCGAACTCCCTCGGCCATGCCGAACTGAGCCCAGTGAATGGCATCGTCTATGAGGAATACTCTCACCTCATGACCTTTTTCCCGAGCAACCTTGGCGAACTGGAAGGCCCGTGTTGCCCGACCGGCCTTTTCAAACCCATTGGAAATGATAAAGAGCATCTTTGCCATAGTGGTCACCTCCTTTCTCATTCGAGGCCAATAGTCTTATGTCATAGGACCGGACTTCGTACGGCCCAGCCAATTCTTACGCCTTAAGATATTGAAATCCCTTGAGTTTTAGCCTGATGATTTCTTCCAGCCCGTTGGGTACAGCCTGGATGAAATCGGGCAAATTCTCCGATTTCATATTCAAAAATCCAAGCGACTCTGCACATCCCAGTAATCGTCCGCCGCTCTCGACAAAGTCCGCCATCTGCTCCCGCAGCATCCGATCGCAAGCAATACAGACACCTACGGCAAAGCCGTCAGCAATTATAATAATGTCCGGCTTGTTTGCCTCTTCAACTTCCATGATTTGAGCAATCTGGTTAAGGACCAAGCGCCACTTTTCCCGATCTGAGATATGAATGACTATTTTGGGAGGGCTCACTTTTGTTGCTCCCCACTGCAAACTAAAATCCAGCCCCGTGGCAAGAAATGCGGGGAGAGGAGAAAAAAAACGACTATTGGAATACCAATAACTTCTTCAGTATACCAGATTGCCTTTGCCCTGAGAATCTCGCGGGTCAGGACCGCTGCCGGGCTAGCCTGTTGGCCGTAGGTGCAGTAAGGCCCTGACCTGGCGAATCAGTTCTATTTTGTCGATAGAAATCGAACAAATGGGGCGAAACTGTAGGTTGCCATGCCGTAACATCCGGGAAAAGGACTGAAATCTCTGGCAGCGTGCTTTAATCATGCCGCTTTATCAAAAAATTGCTTGTTATACCTGATTCTTGCTTCATCGAAGTCTTCATAGATCAACCCTAGCCGGCTATTTGCCAAATCCAGGGCCATTTGCTTTTCCTCTTTTTCCCTATTCATTGCATAGCAAGCTAAACACCTTTGGCAAATGTGGCTCTCTTCTAAATAAGTAACTCTGAAGTTACCCGCCAAAAACATCCGTTTTTCTTTGTAATTGGCAAAATTCTCTACTGCTGGGAGATATTCCAATGAAATGTCAATGGTGATGTCGTTTCCTTCCCTTGCAATGTTTATGTAATCTTCAATGATAAGTGTCGAAACAAACTCATCCTTTTGCTCTCTGAATCTTAAAAGCATATTTTCCAGGGTGAATAATTTCCTCTCAACTTCAATGCCCGCTTTTTCTAACGCTTGATAATCTCTTTGCAGGTAGCGATTGGCAATCATAACCGCCTGTAAGACATGGGGACACAAATTATGGGGGCAACCACGTGAATAACATTTTCTAAATAAATATTCTTTTCCATCAACAGTCCCGGTGAAGCGGCAGAAAAACAGAAATGCTTGAAAAGGGTGTTTCTCATGAGTGAATTGAACCTCATTAATTTCAAAAGAGTTGCGCACGGTAATTTGAGCTCCCTTTTCCTTCAACAAGACGAGATCGACGACACTAATGGGTGGGGTATGAATGATGAGCTCATTCATGTTAATACCTCCATTTTTGCAACTATTGTATGGTCAACGCGGTACATGCCCACTTTCTCTGCTCCCAATGCACATTTTCTCAAACCATCTCAGTAGACCAGGGTTGCGGTAGCACTGAGAATCTCGCTAGTCAGGGCCGCTGCCGCGACCGGGATTGCTCCTTCCATTAGATCGGATTCGTCAATCTTTCGTTCTCTGATGCAGGGGGTGCAGACCAGAAGCCTGCCGCCGGCGGCAATGTAATTACTCACCAGTTCCTTCAGCGGCGGTAGACCGGCTGCAAAAACGTGTTTCATACAATCTCCCTTAGCAAGCATTACCGCTGAACCTTGCAGAGCAACAACTGCCTCCACATCCATTACCTGAGCCGCATTCGCTAGCACGAACGGTAGGCTGGCTCTTTCCGGGTCTTCTCCTCCGTGGGTCACAATGTAGACGATCTTTTCAGTCTCAGCCATTTTCATTCCCCTTTCTATTTTTTGCTATCAGAAACCTTCTCTCGTTTGCAATATGGACTTAACTCATGTTGCCATTCTGGTATTGGCGCAAGTGGGTCTTGACGCTATGACCGTTGCGCCTTCAAGCGCAGCGCGCGATCAATGTGGAGAGATCCTCTGCCTCAACACCGCCCTTTCTGAGATTTGCCATACAAATGGGGCACATGGCCACAATGGGGGCACCGGTGGCCTGCAGATCCTTGATTCTGCGGTCGCCTATTTCTTTGGCAAGCTTCGGCGAAATGGACTCTGCCGGGCCGCCGCAACAACTGGTGAACTGGCCAGAGTTTCTCACCGTTAAACACTCGATACCCAGGTTTTCCAGCACTTTTACCGGTACATCCGAAAGTTCCAGGTATCTGCCGTAGAAACAGGGATCGTGAAGCGTGACCTGCTTTGTTCCATTTCCTCCCTTGAAATTGACCAGTTCAAAATAGGTCTTCACCTCAAAACTTTCGCCCGTATACTTGGGGTAGAGAACCTTCAGGGCATAGGTGGTGTGCGGGTCCACCGTGACAAGCTTCTTGACACCATTTTCTTTCAGGGTAGAGGCAACAAACCTGGCATGGTTGGTAAACCCGTCGATATCTCCCAGATCGTAGAGTAAGATACCGCTGTAATAATCGAGTTCCTGTCGGTAGTAGAAATCAACAGAGGATTTGGTGAGAATCTTGACAATGCTATGGAGCATGCCGTTGAACTTCTGCTTGTCTTCTTTGGACGCCAGGAACCTAACTGCCAACCCCACCAGGAACTTGGGCATGTATTTGCCGAATCTCACATAATTTGCCAGGTAGCTGTCCTCGTATCGTTCGAGGTATCGAGTACTTTTTTCTATATAAGGCACCAGCTGATACATGAGGCCAGTAAAAAGCATGGCATCTCCCTCTCTTTGGATGGGAGTATCTTTCCACCATTTGTTTATGGTTGAGTTCGAGGCTCCGAACGGATTCCGTGTCTTCCTGACATTATCGGCTATGAGGTCAATAATATGTCTTGGCTTATACATTTGCAGTCCCCCTCCAGTTGGCGATGACAAACCGCCTTAAGCCCAGAATGAGTTCACCAGGATTGGCTTCTCTTGGACAAGTATGAGTGCACAGCCCACAGTGAAGGCAGCGCCAGAGATCGTCCGAATTCTCCAGGATACGATCCTTGGCACCCAGCTGGGCGTAGCGAATCATCTTTCTTGGAAAATGCTCATAAATGAGCGGGCAGATTGCGGCACAGGTCCCACAGTTGAAACATTCAAGGGTGGTATCAACGCCAAAACGCTCAAGCTCTTCGGTAAATTCAGGATCTACTAACGCCATGTTGTATCCTCCGTCAGGGGAATCAGCTTTACTCAGATGGTTCCAGGGCATCTGAGTGCATGCTCATCACTACTCCCCCGGATCTTCCGGTGCATTCCCGGCCCACTTATACCGGAAGTAACTGCCGTCCTTTTCGCCTTCAAGAATTTGTCCGTAATTCTTTAAGGCCGCAAGGTACCACAGGACCTCAGATGAAGGGATTCCCGTAGCCTCTGCAATCTCCGGCACCGTCCCGGCTTTGTCTTTAAGCTGTTTCTTTATGTCTTTAATCGCGTTTTTTTGCTTCTTCATTTTGTCCGCCGCCCTTTTAATGGTTTCCTTTCGGGCCGCGCGCAGCTTTTTCATTGCCTCTTTTTCTGCTGTCTTTTTTTCACTTACCTCACTCATTGGTCATCCTCATGTGCAGGCTCTACACCCTGCTAAAATACCGGGGGAGCAGCTTTACCCGGTTGTCTCACCTGCCTATCCCAAGCCTGATCGCGGGGAAAGTCCTCCTTAGGCTCGCTATGGCGGCTAGGCGGCCGCTATAATCTTCTGGACCACTAGCACTCATTGCATCTCATCATGCCGCGCTCTCCTCCGAGACGATCATGTCCACCATGGCCTCATATTGCTTCAGGGTCCATCCTTTAACATTAATGGCGTTTTCAGGACACACTGCGACACAGGCGCCGCAGCCTGTACACACGGCAGGGTTTACTTGAGCCCGCATAGCTTTTTCACCACCAACTTCCATCTCTACCAAACGCAAAGCCCCTTCCCGCAAGCATGCCTGCACACAGGCCCCGGTGCCGGTGCATTTTTCCAGATCCACCTCGGCCACAAAGGGGTCTAGTTCCACGTAGCCGCGAGAGAGCAGGGCGGCAGCCTTGACAGCGGCGCCTGATGCGGCGGCAGATGATTCGGTAATATCAAATGGTGCCTGACAGGTACCTGCCAACATGATACCCATCACCGCTAATTCAACTGGGCGCAGTTTTGGATGCACCTCCAAGAGAAACCGATCCGCCCCCACAGGAAGCTTCATCATGTCCACTAAGTCCGAGATATCATTGGGCTCCATACCCACGGCAAGCACCACAAGATCAACCGGCACCTCCACCTCTTCACCAAAGGTCAGGATGTCCTTTGTCTTGACCGACAGCGGGTAACCATGAGAACCACCGTTTCTCTCGACGACGGGAGCTTGCGCTTCTTCAAATCTGAAAAACAGCACCTTGTTTTTGGCAGCCTGCTCGTAGAGTTCCTCCTGCCCCCGGCCGTAAGTCCGGATGTCTCGGTAGAAGTCAAAAACCCGGGTTTCAGGGTAGGTTTCGCGGATGATGTTGGCAGCGTGCAGCGTGGCGCTGCAGCAAGTCCGTGAACAGTACTCATTGAGGTGGCCTGTCTCGTCCTCTTTATGAACGCCAGGGATCTGCCTACTGCCAACACAGTGAATCATGGCAACGCTCTTGATCTTCCTGCCGTTAACTTCAAGTACATTGCCGTTTTTACCGCTTTCTGCCAAAGTTCTTATGAACTCCGGCAGGGTGATCACCTCCTCAAACTCCCCGAAGCCGTATTCCCCCTGAGCAGGCACATAGGGCTTGAACCCGGTAGCCAGTATTATGACACCGGTCTCGATGGCAAACTCCGCGCTCGTTTCCGGAATTTCGGTCGGACATACCCCCACAAAAGGAATAAACTCTCCAACTCCCTTGCCCGACTCGCTCATCTCCTTGATTTTGTTACGATCTTCAGCTGATTGCGGTGGCTGCTTCTCAAAGCGCAGCGTGAAGTTACCGACAAAACCTTCAAAATCTTTAACTTTGGAACAGGTGTAGACCGTGATTGCCGAATCGTTGATAATCTCTCCCGCCAGCTCTGAAATGAGATCTGCGACTTTTTCCCCGGTTGGGGCCACCCGGTCGAGTTGAGCCCCACGACCACCTAGAAAAGGTGACTTCTCGATCAACGTCACTGGGAACCCGCGCGCTGCGAGGTCTTTCGCAGCCCTCATCCCGGCAATTCCACCCCCGATCACTGTGGCGTGCTGTTTCGCCTCGACCCGAATGGGATCTAGCGGCTTGAGTTGTTTCGCCTTGGCGGTGGCCGCCCCCACCAGACGGGTCGCTTTATCGGTGGCAACATTCCCGTGATGGACCCAACTCACTTGCTCCCGGATGTTGGCGTGCTCATAGATGTAAGGGTTGCCACCCGCCCTCGTTATAGCGCTGCGAAAAGTCGTCTCATGTAGGTCTGGAGCACAGGAGGCCACAACCACCCGGTCCACAGCCCCGCTCCTGAGATCCTCCATGATCAGTTCTTGACCCGGATCAGAACACATGAACATGTTGGTTCGCGCCACTGCTACGCCAGGCACCTTTTTTACTCTCTCACAGACCTTTTCTACGTCCACATGATCTGAAATGTTGCCGCCGCAGTAGCATATGTAGACGCCGACCTTACTTTCCGAGACGCTCTCGTTAGCTTTATTTTCATCCGCCATCTCTAAATCTCCAGTCATTTTTAAAACTCATGCGATCTCATGCCACCGCCTTTACAGATCGGTTCAAAGAGGCAAGATACTTAGAAGCTTCCATGGCAGCGGCACCGGCCTCAACGATGCTATCCACAATGTCTTTGGGCCCGGCTGCAGCTCCGGCCACAAACACACCCTCCATCTCGGTCAGGGTCGGGGCGATCTTCGGTTTTACCGTTTTAATGAAAGCATCCGAGCCAGTCGATATGCGACAATGGCCATCAGGATTCCAACCGGCTACCATGCCCAAAGATAGGACCACCAGATCATGCTCTGCGCTGGTCACACCGCCACCATCTTCCTGAGACTCGTAGTGCAGCCTCACTCCGCCATTCTCACCTTCGCTGATGGTGGCCACCTTGCCTTTGACAAACTCAATTCCCATGGCCTTGGCATTCTGAAAAAACTGCTCATACCCTTTGCCAAAGGCGCGTATGTCCATGTAATAGATGGTAATATCCGCTAGGGGCAGCGCACCGGAAAGGAGCATGGCCTGTTTAATCGCATACATGCAACACACCCGTGAGCAATAAGGGACTCCCATGCTCTTGTCCCTTGATCCAGCGCACTGGATGTAGGCAATAGAGTCCGGCTCCATGCCGTCAGATGGTCTCAGGACCCTATTGTAAGGGCCGTGTGGCGCCAGCAGCCTCTCCATCTGGAGCGCTGTAATCACGTTGGGAATCTTGCCCTCGCCGTATTGCTGCTTGTTCTCCAAGGGCGTCACTTCAAAACCGGTGGCCAGAACAGCTGTCTGTGCCTCAATGAGGAAGTCTTGCGGTTCCTGAAAAAAGTTAACCGCTTGGGTGGGACAGACCCTGGCGCACTTGCCGCACAGGGTGCAGTTTTCCACATCCATCAGAGCAATTTGTGGTATGGCATTGGAAAAGGGAATATAGATAGCCTTTCGCCCTGAAAATCCTCCCTGTTCCGGATCAGAGACGTATACTGGGCACTGGTATTCGCACTGCCGGCAACCGATGCATTTTTCTTCGTCCACAAATCTAGTTTTTTGCCTCACCGCGGCGGTCACGCCGTTACCATTTCGATCAAGAGATTGCAGGTCACAGTAGGTGAAAAGAGTGATATTCTCGTGATGTGCCGCAGCAGCCATTTTGGGGGTCGTGATGCAGCTTGCGCAATCCAGAGTTGGGAATACTTTGGACAGCCGGATCATTTTGCCGCCAATGGTAGCATCCTTCTCCACTATGGCCACTTTGAAGTCCTGATCAGCCAGGTCCAAAGCAGCCTGCAAGCCAGCTATGCCAGCACCAATCACCAAAGCATCGAATTTTAATATTTTCGGCATTTTTCCTTCCCCGCCATTTTTTCACTAATTAAGGTTTTTCACTAATTAAGGCCCACACTACAAATCCTAAGGCAAAAACCGAGCAGTCAGCAGCCAGTAGGGCGGGCGTCGGCTCGCCTGAGCTAGATCTAAGGCTGTCCCCGCCTTGGCTTTTCCCCGTCTCGCCCGACATCTCCTCTCGCACTTCTCTATGCCCCATGCTCCATGCCCTATGCAACTTTACGCGGCCTTCTCAGAGCCTGGAGGTCCTAGTTCCGCCAAAACCTCGTTCATATTGTTGACTTCTTTCACAAAAGCCCTAGTGCATACGGTGCAGATTGCGGTGAGGCGAAGTCTCCTTATATCGAGTTGCCGCTCTTTCATCATC
>JAJDNT010000322.1 GCA_022340515.1 Deltaproteobacteria bacterium | reverse complement strand
TAATCTTTCATCTACATGGCACCTTCAGTAACTCTTGGATCTTTTTACCGCCGAAGTCCATGGTTAGTACTTGAGTGCGAGCTGATATCCTGCCTGGGTGGCGGTGAATATGTCTTGAACCTCCTGAGCATCACCAATAATCTCCACCCTGGAAACCAAATTCTCGATTTCCTCATCCGGCCGGGGTGCCGGAAGGAGTCCGAAGGCTAGTATCACGGTCTGGAAAGGCTCCAGGGTTCTTTTCTCCCCGTCGGTGTCTATTTCTACACCAACAGCACTAAATGTGTTGACTGCAGTGTGGGGGAGCACCGTAACGTTGGGCAGGCCCGCAACCCTTTTGAGGGCGAGATTCCTTGTGACCATTTCCATATGACTGCCAATAGGGTCAGTCCGTTTGGTGGCAACTACCTCATAACCTTTCTGCCCCAGATCTTCCGCGATCTCTAGGCCGGTCCTGCCAGCACCAATAACAAGGACTCGGGGTCCTAGCACCTCTTTTTCTCCGCGATAAAATTCAAGGGCAGTGAGATGCCTCTGGTCGGACAAACCAGTAATTTCAGGTATAGTATCTTGCGCCCCAGTGGCCCAGACGAGAAGATCAGGATTGGTTTCCTTGACAAATCCGGCATCCACACTTCGTCCAACAAGGATCGAGACCTGGCTTTCTTCTACCGCCCGCACTAGGGACTCGAGGCTCTCACGCATTGGCTCTTTGCCCGGAGCTTTCCAGGCTAGAGCAAATTGTCCCCCCAGCTGTTGCTCCTTCTCCACGAGGGTCACTCGATGGCCTCGTTTTGCCAGGTAACGTGCAGCGCTCATTCCTGCAGGCCCTCCGCCGGTCACCAGGACCTTAAGAGGCTGAGATGTGGGCTTCAGCTCGGGCTGGCCGATCTCGGGATTGACGTTGCAGCCGAGCCCTTCACCGGTTCGCACCCGGTGTAAACAACCCTGCAGGCAGTATCCGCAATGGATCACTCTCTCATCCTGATCTTTTTGCCATTTTTCCAGGATCTGTGGATCAGCTATGATGGGACGGCCCAGTGCCAGCAGATCGGCAAGCCCCTCCTCGACAAACTGTAAGGCCCTATATTTCCGGCCCAGCCTTCCTGCCGCGATGATTGGCAGGGAAGAGAGCTGTCGAATCCTGGATACAGCATCAATTTGGGGATTCCCAGGGAGACTCATATGGTGGAAATACCAAGGAGGGCTGAAGCAAGCACTGCCCATGCCCAGGTGGATAGCGCTCATTCCGGCCTCCTGGGCGAAATCCAGTAGGGAAGGCAATTCTTCACGAGGGAGACCGTACTCCGGGGACATCTCATCCCCAGAAATTCTCAAAATCAGAGCCATTTCCCCCGCACTTCTTCTGACCGCAGAAATTACCTCCCTAACGAAGAGCAGGCGGTCTTGTCCAAAACGATCTTCCCGTTTGTTGATCTTACCATTGAGAAATTGTGACACCAGGTATCCGTGGCCGGCCTGGATTTCCAAGACATCGAAGTCCGCTTCGTTGGCCTTCCGAGCAGCAGATTCGTATCCTGCAAGGATGTCCCGAATCTCCGCTTCAGTCAGCGCTTCGGCTTTCTGGCCGCTGGCAGCACAGGTACAGGAAAATGGTGCCTTGGGTTTGGCCCCAGTGGCCTTAGGATTGGCCGCGGCTCCGGCATGGTTGAGGTGCAGACAGGCCAGACGTCCTTCTCCGTGGATAACCTCGACTATTTTTTTAAGCTCCTGGGCGCTATCTGGAAGATGGACCGAGAGTTGCTTGGGATGTTCCCGCCCCTCGGGTGTAACCGCCACAGGCTCAAGGATAATCAAACCCGGGCCATTCCGGGCGATTTGCCGATAAAAGTTCAACTGCCCATCTGTTACTTTACCAGCGGGATTGCCGTAGGCCGTCTTGATGGGTGGAAAGACGAATCGATTCATAAGCTCCACGCCATCAAGGGAAAAGGGGGTAAATAACCGTTCCATATTACACTCCTTTCTGGAGGTACTGTCACCAGCCACAACCGGTGGCGTCACTCCTTATAAAATCATCTTTGGCTGGGGTTGGATTAAGCAACGGTTATAAATCCAGCTCATTAGTCAATGCCCTTGAACTCTTTAAGAAACTTCACTTCTCGGGCAGCTTCTATGAAGGGGAAATTATCAATTTTGTCGACAAAAATGACTGACTCAGGCACCGTTCTCTGAAGAATTACGGCGACGACTCGTCCATTGACTTTCAGACAATCACCCAAACCTGTTAATTTGTCGCTTTGACCTTCCATCGCTTCGTTTATAGCTTCTGCCAGCTCCTTTGCCGTAATAACACCGTTTGCAAAAACAAATGCAGCCACTTTCGCCTCCTCAAATTTTGTTCAGTCTCGCAGGGCCAGTTCTTTCCCTAACTGCCTCACACACATCAACTGGGTTGATATTGTTTTAATGTGCGATCTTCTTAATATTTATTTCTGCTGTTGCCTTGGTATTGTTGTCATTTAAACTGCGCAAGATGGTTGGAATGTTTAGATTATACTCCCTGTACCTACCTCACAGGGCAACATCTGTGCCATGGAAGCATTAGTGCTATAAGTAATTGATTTAATATATTAAATTCTTTGAACAGGCGGATTGGCTAACAAGGGAGAAAGTAGTGGAAGTTGCGATACTGCAACCAAAAGAGGGTAGTATCTTTTAGTAGTGGGGATTGAACCTCGTTGCAATAATGCAACCAATATCTGAAGTTAGGAGTCCCCTTACATAGATTTCCATTTATTTCTGGAGAAAGGGTCAAAGGCTGCCCTGGCCCTTTACGGAAAGAGCTTGCTCCAGGGCTGTGATAAATTCCTCTTCGCGTCCCTGCTCAATCAACGATGCCGCAGAAAACCGGTGGCAGCCGTCTGCCGTCCCATCCACAACCACGGTCGCCTCCGGAAACAATTTCATCAGATCGGGCAGCAGGCCGTGCTCGATCTTCTCTCGGAGCTGGGGAGGTACCCTGGCGGAAACCTTGGTCAGTGACAGACCGATGCTTCCCACCCCGGGTACGGACTCGGGGAAATGTTGGAAGCCGACGACATACCTGTCAGGCCCTACCAAGTCCTCGGCAATGAGCGCCTCCAGAAAGAGGCCGATGGCTTTGACACCCATGGGCATAAACCGGTCCTTGACGTCGACCCAGTGGAAGTGGGGGCTTTCTCTCAGTCCGACTTGACGAATTCTAAGAAGCTCGCCTTCGAAGAGGCTTTTTTTTAGTGAGGACAGGCTCGCCGCCATCTCCAGCACCCGTTGCCGGTCATCTCCGAGAAGGAAGCGCACAGCTGTCTCGGCCCCGTGGTCATAGAAGCCGATTGAGCCTAGGAGATTGAGAATCTCTGTGACCTCCTTTGGACTTTTCTCCCCCAGGTTGGGGATGACAAGGTTTTCGCCTACTTCCCGGACGAAACCGTGCTCAAAGGCCTCCGCCAGCAGCATGGCGTTCACTCCAATCAGTGCCCGCTCCTGGAGCTGCCCGTCCCCGTAGGCTCCGAGAACAGCCAAGAGGGCCAGCTCCCCGCGGGTATTCCCCGGATCGACGCCTGCCAACCGCATCAGTTCCCGGGCAAAAAGGCAGGAGACAGCCGCACCGGATACTTCCGTATCGCCATTTATCCCCCAGTGTTCCGGGTTGAGATGAAGCACGTGCCCGGGTGTTTTCCCTCCGGGCAGGTGGTGGTCCAGAATGACCACGAGCTTGCTTTGGGCGGCATAACTGCCTATGAGGCCTGAACTCTGCCCGGCGAGGTCTGCATAGATGATATAGTGTTGGTGGCTGCGGTGAATGGCGTCAAGGATCACCTCGTGGATTTTTT
>JAJDNT010000319.1 GCA_022340515.1 Deltaproteobacteria bacterium | reverse complement strand
TCCGCTCTATTGGTATTTCCACCCCCAAATCCCCACGGGCTACCATAATTCCGTCAGCGGCTTCCAGAATATCATCCAAGTGGTCCCGCGCTCTTGAGCGTTCTAGCTTGGCGATAATGAAGGGATTGTGTCCCAAGGCGGCAGCAGCTTCCTTGACAGCCATAATGTCCACAGCCGACTCCACGAAAGACTGGCTGACCGCATCAACTCCTTGTTCCAGGGAAAACTTCAGACACTCGTGGTCTTGCTCGGTAAAGGCGCTTATACCGAGATCTATACCGGGCAAATTCAGCCCTTTTCTCGACCACAACTCACCGCCCACCAGGACCCGACACAAGACATTGTTATCCTCAACGGAGACAACTTCCAACTGAATCAGTCCATCACTGAGAAACAGGGTGTTTCCGGGCTTTACAGCCCGAGCTAAGCGATCAAATGAAACTGATGCCCCAGTACGGTCGCCCACCCCGGCACCTACGGTGAGAGTGAAAGGCTCACCTGCTTTCAGTTCAATAGGCTCCTCAGCAAGCTCCCCAAGGCGCATCTTCGGACCAGGCAGGTCGGCCATGATTGCCACCCGTCGCCCCACGGCCCGGGCAGCAGAGCGTACATTCTTAATTATCTTCTCATGACTGGCAAAGTCTCCATGCGAAAGGTTGAGACGGGCCACATTCATCCCGGCTACAATCATCTGTTCAATAATCTCAGGAGATTGGGAAGCCGGGCCGATGGTACAGATGATCTTGGTCTTGTTGGGCGGAAGTGTCATGCACTCTCCTCTTACTATAGCTATTCAAATTTCAAACCCCCCCAGCCCCCTTTACTAAAGGGGGGCTATTTTAGGGAACTCGGTCTTAACAGTCCCCCTTTTCCAAAGGGGGATATAGGGGGATTTTGTACAGTCTCAACCTATCTCAATGGAAACAACAGCGGCACAACCAGCAAGGTGACCACCATGGCCAGAACCTGTAGAGGCACACCTACCTTGATGAAATCATTAAATCTATAGCCGCCCGGTCCGAGAACCAGAGTATTCACCGGCGATGCCACCGGCGTCGAGAAAGCTGTGGAGGCCGCCAGGGCCACGGTCATCAGGAAAGGATAAACCGAAACTCCCACCTCCATGGCAGCGCCGACCGCAATGGGGGCAACCAATACGGTAGTAGCAGTATTGGAAATAAACTGACTAAATACAGAAGTAATGATAAACAATCCCGCCATCAGGGCTATGGGACCAATTTCGCCCAAGCTTTCCGTAAGGCCGTGGACGATCAACTCCACTCCTCCTGTCTTTTCCAAAACTGTGGCCATGGGCAGCATTCCGGCGATAAGTACCAAACTCTCCCAGTTCACCGACCGGTAGACATCTTTCATGTTCACACAGCCGACAAGGACCATGGCCAAAGCTGCCAGCAAAACCGCGGTAACTGCATCCACAAGTTTGAAGGTCATGAGCAGCATCATGCCACAGGTCACTGCTAGGGCCCAGTGGGCCTTACTCCGATTTGGGGCAACCTCGCTCATTTCTTTGGGCAGATTCAAAACCAGGAAGTCCTTTTGCTTGCCCTGCAAGAGATCGATTTGAGTCCAACCTCCACCCATGAGAAGTGAATCTCCGAAAGCAAGGGGAGTTTCAAGCAACTCTTTCTGCAACGGCTCCCCCTGGCGTAAAACGGCAAGAACTGACAAACCGTAGCGCTCGCGAAAGCGAGATTGGCTCAAAGTTTTGCCAATAAGTTCGGACCTCGGTGCCAACAGCACCTCCACCAAGCCAAGCTCTTGAGCCACAATTTTGCCCTGCCCCTTCCCGATCTCCAACCGCTCCAACTCTTCAGCCTTTACCAGTCTGTTTACCTCCTCATCGGTTCCAACCGCGTAGATGATGTCCCCTGCCCTGAACTCTGTGCCGATAAGGGCGGGTTTCACTGCTTTAGTGCGGCGCTGCTGCCTTTCAATCCCGAGCACGGTTATGCCATATCTGGTTCGAAGCAGGGCTTGGCCCACATTCTTGCCTTCCAAGGCTGAACCGGCCCAGACGCGTAACCGGTGTAACTGATTAGTAATGTTGTAAATCTCGGCAAGATCTCTCAGAGAAAGACGGTCTTTTGCTGCGCCCTCCGCCCCTTCCTCCCGGGGAAGTAAGCCACGGCCGAATAACATTATGTATGAAATCCCAACAAGCAGAACTAGGAGACCAATGGGGGTGAAGTCGAAAAATCCAAAAGATTCTAAACCCTCCTTGGTCAACTGGGTACTCACAACCAGGTTGGGCGGCGTGCCGATAAGAGTCAACATTCCGCCAATGAGTGAGGCCAAAGCCAAGGGCATCATCAGCCGCGAAGGACTTGAGCCGGCCTTGGCTGCCAAATTAAGGACTACCGGAATGAATATGGCAACAGCTCCAGTGGAACTCATAAATGCGGAAAGGCCCGCCACCACCAGCATTAACAGAATTAATAGGCGGCTTTCACTGGTTCCGGCCACGCTCATCAGCCAGTCGCCAATTGCGTAGGCCACGCCCGTACGAAAAAGTGCCTCGCCTACCACAAAGAGACCTGCAATCAACAATACCACGGGGTCACCAAAACCCGCCAGGGCAACTGTCGGTGACAGCAAACCACTTAGTATCAGTGCTAATATGACCAAGATGGCCACCACATCCAGACGAAACAGGCCGCTGACAAACAGGATTATGGTGATCAGTAATAGAGCAAAAACAAAGAGGATTTCCCCTGTCATGGATTTTTCCCTAACAGCTTCTGGATAATGGCTTTAGTTATCATATAGGTCGGTCGTATTCCTTCCAGGCCCATAGGGCCGGCTGCCAGTGTTTGTCCGCTCTTTAAGGGGTTATCCGAGGCATAGTAGGCATACCTAACCTTGACCTCCTTTGGAATATGGCCTCTGATAATCGCAGCATTTATGGCCCGCTGATAGTGACCGCCCTCCATCTCCAAACCGACTGCTTTCCAGCTCGTGGTCTGAAATTTATCCAGAATGTCGCGGTTCTGTAAGGAGGTGCCGAGCACGGTTACAATTGGACCTACATAAATGTCTATGTCGCCGTCGAAATCCTCCCTACCTAGATCGTTGTCCACAATATAGTTGTGAGCCTGTCCCTCGAGAACATGAGCTGTTGCCAGCATTATGTCGCCCTTTTTCCCAGGCAATATACCTGCCTTTCCCATGATGGAGATTGACTTAACGTTGAGGGTTTTAGTTGAGCCGTTCGTATCCCAAGGCTGCAACAGTTCATCCATCAGCTCGAATGCTTGGTAGCCGAAAGCATAATCCATGACCAAAAGTACCGGCCCCTGTTTTACAACTTCATCAGCTTCGAACTTGATTGCTGGGTGGAGGCTAACAGACTTGAGTTTGGCCGTGTCTATTATTTGGCAATTCGTTTGTGCCCCACTCTCATCCACCATCTCGTAAAAGCCATGCTTGCCGGCGAAGGTCCTAATCTTTTCTTCATAGTCACTTATGTGCTGGACAAAAGTGTAAAGATCTTTAGCGGGCTTTTTATCTTTCTTGTCTTTAACAGCCGCATATCCATAGATTAGATTGATCACGCTGTGGAGGTTCGCACTGATTATATGCAAAGGGCGATCCTGCAGCCCGAGAGCGGTCAGCTTATTTTTTATAGCAGTGGCCCATTTTTTTCCGTAGAGCTGGTGCACTATTTGGTCAATGAGAGAGGGCCTGAAATAGACAACCAGCCGATCATTTTCTTGGATTTCTTTTTCTATGAGATTGCAAAGACTGTAGATTATTTGAAAAAGGCCGTTATTGCTCTTCAGTTCATCCTTAGCCTTATCAAAATAATCATATGTGTCCCTGGTTTCGTGGTAGGTTCTGCCCAAAAGAATACTCAAGTTCCAAAGCGCCTGCTCTAGCTCCTCGTCTTTGAGGTCCTCTTCCCGCTTCACGTCTCTTTCGAATCGCAGCCATTCTCTGATTGCCTTACCATCCTCGTCCCTAGTCTTGCTGTGTATATGTTTTGCTTCTATGTAGAGAAAGGTGAGATGGGTCAAAATGTCATAGATTTCACTCATTCCCGTGCTGATTACAAAACCCATCTCATTGTCGCTCACACGATAGGAAATTCTCCTTCTCTTTGGCGGCCGAAGTTTTTCGAAGGAAGTTCCGTCCAGATCACCCTCTACGGTCATGACGAAGTGATTGCACTGTTCAATCCCCCTTGGCAGCCTGTCCATGATGTATTCCAAACCCTTCAACTCTATTCTTTTAGGGTCATTCATGGTCCCATAAATTTCGGGGCTGAGAGCTCTTAAGGCGGCCTCCAGGGTTTGACCGGACTGGCCAGCCATGCTGTAATATCCCCTTAGCAAAAGAGCATGGGCAATAATTTGAAAGGTTCTGATTGCAATTCTTCCCTGATGAGCTCTGTCCATGTCATCCATCGTTATGTCTCTGTCCGTTTTTTAGTTGGAGTAACAGGGGTCTGGAGTGTTGGAGTATTGGAGTGATGGAGCATATAAAACCCCAAACTCCAAGCACCAAATTCCAGGGTTTTAGGTGTCAGGTTTCGGGTTTCAGGTGTCAGGAGAAGAGACACAAAGGCTGAAACCTGAACACTGCAACCTGAAATCTCAGGTAAGGTGATTTGGAATTTCTATTCCTCCAGTACTCCAAAGTTGACGTTTCTTGTAAACTTCCGTTGGCAATAGTGAGAGCTTGATTTAGAAGACCAAACCACCGCTTAGGCTTAAATCATCTCCCTAGGCTGTCCCGTGGAGGAGAGCACACCGGTCCACAGCTTATCCTTTGGATCCATATGCTTGCTTTTTGACACAGCAGCAGAAATTGGCACATGGGTGAACTCATTTTTCCAGTAACCCACTACCATACTCGTTCTACCTGCCATACCGGCGTGCACCGCATTGTGACCCAGCATCAGGCAAAAGGCCGAATCCGATGGCGTAGCCGGCATACTCCGAATGGTGTAACTGGGGTCGATATATTTAAGATTCGTCTCCATGCCTTTGCTTTTTAAGTAGGCGGTAATCTCGTCTTTGAGAAAAAGGCCCACGTCCCCGAGGCGGATGTTGCCAGAGGCGTCCCGCTCAGCACTCATACCCATCAAATCCTGTCCGGCACCTTCGGCTACCACCACCACTGCATGGCCCCGTCTTACCAGTCGCTCTTCCAAAGCCCTTAGAAAACCTTCCATGGTAAAGGGCACTTCAGGCACAAGACAGAAATTGACGTCGCTGTTGGCGAGGGTAGCGTAAGCGGCGATAAACCCTGCATGACGCCCCATCAGCTTCACAAGGCCTATGCCATTCCTTGCCCCGGCGGCTTCAGCATGGGCCGAATAGATGGCTGTAGTAGCCTCGGATACTGCAGTGACAAAACCGAATGACTGCTGCACATAGGAAATGTCGTTGTCTATAGTCTTGGGCACGCCAATTAATGCTATCTTCAGCTTGCGCCGTTCAACCTCTTCTGCAATAGCCCTGGCACCACGCAAGGTGCCGTCTCCTCCTATGGTAAAGAGCATGCCAACGTTCATCTGTTCCAGAGTATCGACCATTTCCGCGACTTCCTGGGGTCCGCGGGACGATCCCAAAATTGTTCCCCCCTGCTGGTGGATAGTTTGAACCTTGGCTGGATTCAGCTCCATGGGCACATGTCCATACCTAAAGGTAAGACCCTCGAATCCGTAAGGGAATCCGAATACCGTTCGAACTCCGTAATGATGAAAAAGACTCAGGACAATTGCCCTGATAACATCGTTCAGACCAGGACAGAGGCCACCGCAGGTCACAATTCCGCACTTTAATTTGGATGGATCGAAATAGATCTTCTCTCGCGGCCCAGCCATCTCGAAACATGGTGGCTTCTTGCCCGCCTTTTGGTAGCTCTCCACTGTCTTCAAATTACCATGATAGAGAACATGGGCGTCGTCAGCTACAAAGTTAACCCCAGACATGGGAGATGGTATGCGAGATTCACCCAATTTTGGTACCACAAGGTCTAGATCGTTAATTTCCATTTGGTTCTCCTAGAAGCTACTCTTAACTGGAGTGATGGAGTATTGCAGTGGTGGAGCCTATAAAATCCCAAACCCCAGGAACCAAACTTCAGGGTGTCAGGTTTCAGTGTTCAGTTTTCAGATTTTTCCTTTTCTTTTTTTTTGACACCTGACACCTGAAACCTTAATGATTGAGATTTGTGATTTGGAATTTCTACTCCTTGAGTACTCCAATACTCCAACACTCCATTCTTTTAAAAGCCACCTGCGGCAAAAGCCGCATCTATAATCCCTTGTGCCTCTGCCTGAATCCTCCGCAGGTGATCGTGTCCTTTAAAGCTCTCAGCATAGAGTTTATAAATATCCTCGGTACCAGATGGGCGGGCAGCAAACCAGCCATTCTCAGTTACAACTTTAAGCCCGCCAATGGGCGCCTCGTTACCGGGCGCTCGGGTAAGCTTAGCAATGATAGTCTCTCCAGCGAGCTCTTCTGCTATAACCATCTGGGGAGACAGGTTCTTAAGAACTTCCTTTTGCTGAGTCGAGGCTGGTGCGTCAATACGCTCATACAAGGGGCTGCCCAGTTCATCTTCCAGTTCTTTGTAGAGCTCAGCCGGATCTTTGCCTCTCGCTGCAGTCATCTCGCAAGCAAGAAG